>JASIKV010000422.1 GCA_030049455.1 Terriglobia bacterium | reverse complement strand
CCGAAGGTGTTTCACGGGAAACCTGAACGGCCACTGAGGACGGGGATCCAGCATCGGGAATTCCCCGCGGAGACTCCGGCAGTGCCCTCAGAGGCACATCCATCATCAAGGCCAGGGTTTCAATCGTGGCGGATTCCTGCCGGAGTGCATTGAAGCTCTTACCCACGAAAGGCTTCAATTCCTTCTTTGCCGCCTTCAGCCAATTCTCATCGAGGGCGGACAGAATGCCGTTCTTGCGGGCCAGCCAGCGGTCGCGAAGGTCCTTGCAAAGCTTTTCGCGCTCGGCTTCGGAAGCGGCGCCGCGCGCGAGCAAGGCGTCACGCTCCGCGTGCATGGCCGCGCGAACCTCGGCGAAGGCCGCTTCCACGCCCGCGGCGTCGGCAATGCCGATCTCATCGAGCGTCTTGCGAACTTTTTCGCCAATCGTCATCAGTGGTTAGGCTACACTGTCGGATATGGACGTGGAAAAGACCGTCGAATTCATTCTAAACGCCCAGGCCAAGCTGGAAGCGTCGGTCCAGAAGCTGGAAGCCTCGGCCCAGAAGCACGATGAGCAGATGGGCGAGCTGCGGTCTTCGGTTGCAACTCTCTCCGACCTCGTCGGCCGCCTGGCACAAGCTGAAATTCACCTGGTAGAGCGCATGACGAGCGGCTTTCAAGAGGTCAAGGAAATCCAGGCGAATACCGAATACAAACTGAACGCTTTAATAGAGACGGTCGATAAGCTGATTAGGAAAAATGGGACCGGGCGGTAATCCTCTACCCCTGGGCCTCCCCCCAACATCGTTGACCTTCATGCTTCGTACGCCTGCGACGCCTCTATTCACCGACGAAGCTGCAACTCATGACGCCGGAGGCGCGCGCCATCCTTACCTTCACCGCAGCTAACTGTTGGCCGCCGGCGGTTGACTGCTCACTGCCTGCTTCACCTTGCCCGCCAGCTCCGCAAAGGCCGCCTGGTCCTTCACGGCCATTTCCGCCAGCATCTTGCGGTCGAGAGCGATGGCCAGAACCTTCAGTCCGTGAATGAACTGGCTGTAGGTGAGTTGGTGCGAGCGCGCGGCAGCGCTGATGCGCAGGATCCAAAGCCTGCGGAAATCGCGTTTTTTTCGGCGGCGGTCGCGGAAGGCGTAACGGCCGGCCTTGTCCGCCGCCTCCTTCATCGAACGGTACAGCTTACTTTTGGTAAGGAAATAGCCTTTGGTCAGCTTGGCGAGCTTCTTCCGATTGGCGCGGCGCACTGTGCCGCGCTTAACTCGAGGCATGGGTTTCTCCTTTCGAAGTGATCCGTGGCCGGCGGTCAGAGAAAATCTCCGACCGCGCGCACTGGATTTGGGGCGTTGAAGGCACCCTCTTGGCCTCGGTGAAGCCTTCCCGCACCCGGTGAAAACGATTGTAGCGGCCATCCCGCTTGGGCGGGACCGCATCCGTCGTTCAGAGAGCGACGCTGCGAATGAAGTACTTACTTTCCATAAGGGAGCATGCGGAGAACCTGAGCTTCATTGGCGGGTGAGAGAACCACCGACTTGCCCAGGCGCCGCTTGCGCTTGCTGGCTTTGGACGTCAGGATATGACGGACAAACGAGTGGTGACGGGTCACCTTGCCGCTGCCGGTAATCTTGAATCGTTTGGCAGCTCCCTTGTGAGTTTTGAGCTTGTGTTTGACTTTCCCGACTTTCGCCAAATTTATCCTCCTGATGTTTCCTGCGGCCCGGCGGGCTTGGCCAGGGCCGGGACGGGCGGACTGGGCTTGGGCGCCACAGAGGCCGAAGGAGACGCAGGGACTGGCGGCGTCGCACCAGGAGCAACCGCCGGCGCAGTTGCTGCCGGGCGCGGTTTCGGCGCGCTGGCCTTCCCTGCCGCTTTCTTGGGCGCAAGAATCGTGCTCAGATTCGGGCCCTCCAGCCGCGGTCGCGCTTCCACTTGTCCATTCTCTCCCACATCCTGAATCAGCTTTTCGATCATGTTGAAGCCCAGATCGCGGTGTGCCATTTCGCGCCCGCGGAACATGATCGTTACTTTAACCTTTGCGCCTTCCTGAAGAAAATCAATCACCTTGTTGCGCTTGGTCTCAAAGTCGTGCGTGGACGTGCGGGGCCGCATCTTGACTTCCTTCAGCCCGATGGATTTCTGATGCTTGCGCGCCTCATGCTGCCGCTTGCTGAGCTGATAGAGATATTTTCCGTAATTGATGATGCGGCAAACGGGAGGATTGGCCGTGGGCGCAACTTCCACCAGGTCCAGACCCTGACTCTTCGCGGACTTCAAGGCCTCAAAGGGAGGCATAATGCCGAGCTGATTTCCCTCTTCATCAATCACGCGGATTTCTTTGGCGCGAATCCGCTCATTAATACGTACAAATCGGTCAGCGATAAGTCTTCCCTCCCAGCCCCCAGCGGGGCCCCCCAAAACTGCAAGATGCGCCGAGGATCAGAAACGCATGAATCCTACGCTTACGCCTAGCTTACCATTTCGCTGGCAGGTGGTCAATTTCCAAAGGCGTTGTTCGAAATGATGTCAGTTGATGTCGCGTTCACTTCCAGCTATAATCGCGCCAAATTCGCCAGGGTCCGCGAGCAGAGACACTGAAATGGATAACTCACCGGGCAGCCCACCTGAAGGGGCGCCCAAGGCATCGGCTGCGAGTGACGCACCCACGATGGAGTGGTCGGGTTGGGCGTTTACAACCGGGCAAAAGGTATCAGGCCGCTATCGAATTGAGGAAGCGCTGGGGCGCGGCGCCTTTGGCGAGGTCTATCGCGCCTATGACGAAACCCTGGGGCGCGCCATTGCCCTGAAAGCTTTCCCTACCCGCAAGGTTACCGAGCAGGATAGCGATCCCACGGATTCTTCTCTTGCCGAGGCGCGCACCATCGCCAAGCTGGACCACTCCAACATCATTCCCGTCTACGATGTGGGGCGCGAGGGCAACGCCACCTGGATGGCGATGAAGCTAGTGCAGGGGGAGACGCTTGACGCCGATCTTCGTAAGCAAGGGAAATACGAAGTGGGCAAGGCCATGCGGTGCATGCGGCAGGTAGCCGCCGCGCTGGACCACGCGCATCGCCGCGGAATCATCCACCGCGACGTGAAGCCCTCGAACATTCTCATCGAGTCCCGCGAGGACGGGGAGCCCCACGTCTGGCTGGCGGATTTCGGCATCGCCAAAATTCTGACCGGCCCCACCACTACCCAGGAACGGGTGATTGCAGGCACCCCCAGCTACATGTCGCCCGAGCAGATTGCTGGCAAGCGCGTTGACGCCCGGACTGATATTTTCGCACTGGGCTGCCTTGCCTATGAGCTGCTTACCGGCAAGCGTGCCTTTTCCGGCGAGACTCATTCCGAAGCCATCTATCGAGTGGTTCACGAGCAGCCCGAAGAATTGAGCCGCATCGCCAGCCTGGCGGGCAAGCGGTGTGAATCCATGGTGCGCCGTGCCCTCGCCAAGTTTCCCGAGGATCGCTTCCAGACCGTCGAGGAATTGTCGAAAGAATTACAGGCCATCGAGCGCGGCGAAGAGGCACAGGAAACCCGCCGCCGCACCCTCCCCTTCCTTCGGCGTCTTCAGACTGCCCAGCGCGGCCAGTGGGACGGCGTGTACGTGATTTCCCTGCGCGATCTCACCAAGGGTTACGGTTTCAAAAAGAAGGTTGTGAACGGCATCAGCCTGAACGTCAAGACGGGCAGCATCTACGCTATGCTGGGAAGAAACGGTTCTGGAAAAACCACCATGATCCGCACCTTTCTGGGAATCTATCGCCAGGACTCGGGCTCAGTTTCCATTTTCGGACGCAACCCTCATCGCGAAGGCCCCGCCGTGCTTTCCCGCTTGGGCTTCGTTCCGGATACGCTGGTGGCTTACGACACATTGACGATCAGCGGATTGGTCCACTTCCTAAAGGCTTTTTACCCCAAGTGGGACAACGCCTATTTCTACCAGCTTCTGGGACGGTATGAACTTCCGCTGGACACGAAAATCCGAGATTTCTCGAAGGGTATGAAGACCAAAGTGTCGCTGATCGCCGCGCTCTCCCACCGCCCGGAGCTGCTGATTCTTGACGACCCGACCATGGGCTTGGACGCGGTGACGCTGACCGACGTTTTCGACACTCTGCAGGAGGTTTCCCGCCAGGAAGGCACCACGGTCTTCATCGCCTCACACAACATCGACGAACTGGAAAAAATTGCGACGCATATCGGCTTTCTGAAAGACGGCGATCTACTGCTCTCCGACACCCTGGAGGGAATCAAGACGCGCACGCGCGAAGTCCGCCTGACCTTTCCCGACGACGTGCCTGAAGTTCCCGCCATTCCTGAATTCAGGCCCGTCAAAGCCAGCGGAAGGCGACTGACCGGAGTAATTTTTGATACTTCGTCCTCGGCGCTCGACCGCTTGAAGGCCCTGCGCCCGGCGGAGATGGAAATCCGCGAGCTGACGCTGAAGGAAATTTTTATTAACCTGCTGCGCTAGATGTAAGTTCGACACGAAAATCCCATGGCCCTGAGATTGTTCATTCTGGAATT
>JASIKV010000421.1 GCA_030049455.1 Terriglobia bacterium | reverse complement strand
CGTAGATTATAAGTCGTGGGTGAATGGGAGGAAAGTCAGCCGTCGCAAACGGATAGACGGCCAGCGGGAGAACGATTGCTGGTTCGTTCCCGCCCTCAATTTTGATTGACAAATTGTCGCGTCATGACGATACTCTGCCCGTACAATGACACGGACTGGAAGCCGGGTTTGAGCAGAGGACTGGGATAACTGCCGCGCCACCGCCACTGATGCCGCCCTCCTCCGGGTTTTAGCAACGAAAACCGCACCTAACTCTACCCCCCTTCTGAACCGCCGCTCGCGGCGGGCGCCGGGCCGTGCATTTCCGGAGGTAAATTGGAATGAGTGTTGCGGCCTTGGCTCGGGGTTATCACGGTGTGGCGACTTGGCAATTCTCGCAGAGCAATTTCGGAACGTGGATTCACTACCGCACCATGGGAATTTGCGCGGGGCTTTCAGCGGAATGGATTCGCTACCACGCGGAGGGCGACAGCCTTGCCAATCACCTGGGCAGCGGTGGCGTGGGCAGGTTGAACACGGGTATGGTAAGGGAAATCCACTCGCTGCATGAGACGGCTTCCGCGGGGGCCACCCAGGCCACGCAACTGGGCCTCTGGCTGAGAATGCACGACATCGTCGAACTGCAGCGCTCCTATAGCGTCACAACGTACAGCAACAGGCTCGGACGCGATGTTTGGAGGGCTTCCTCCGTCAGCGCGGAGCAAATGGGTGGGGCCGATGGAGGCAATCCGATCAACGGCTTCGAGATCCAGATTGTAGACGCCATGCGGAGGCTGCGATCCAAGGGTTGCTATGTCAGGATAAATTTTGGCGGAAGGGCTTTCGGAAGGCCTGCCGGACATGCCGTGGCCGCCTGGCTGGGAGCGCCCACCTACAGGGTGCAGGTGACCCGCCCCGGAGGACAATTGACGGAGACCCGTGTGGCGAGCAGCGCCGGCGATGCGTGCTTCTTCGATCCCAATTACGGCGAATTCTGGTTCCAGAATAAAAACGATTTCTTCAACTTCTTTCCCCACTTTTACCGGGACAAATACATCACCAGGCTCATCAAATTCAACCAGCGCTGGGAAGTCATTCCCTGCGCGAAGCGGGTCATCTAGCCCGCCGGGCAGGCGCTTCCCTCCCCCGTCAGCCCTGGTTTCATGGAGTGCGCCGGCAGCAGACGCAGCCTATGATCTAGCGGCCTTGGGCGCCGGCCGTATCCCATGCTGAAAAGCTCGTGCTGAAGCTGAAAGATTCGGCGTAAGATTGCGGTGAGATTTTGGCAGGATCTCAATGCGGGAATACCCGTGAAACGATCCGGACGGCGGCGGGTTCGCGCTTTGGCATCCCGCTCTGCGACCAGTCAATTTGTCCTGGCGCATTAATTCCCGGCCGAATCGTTTTCCGAAGGGAGTATTTAATGAACCGGCGAAAATACTTTCAAGCGGCTCTGGCGGGGGCGTTGGGCGCGGCTTTGCCGGCGCGGCGTCTGGCGGCGGAACAGCAAGTGGCGCGCGCGGTGCGAGGCATGCCGTCGCCCGTCATCAAAGACATCCAGATCATCGCCACGCAGCCCTCCGGCGCGCGCTTGGTGGTCGTGAAAATCCTCACGGACCAGGATGGCCTCTACGGGTACGGGTGCGCCACGTTTACGCAGCGCGCGGACCTGGTGGTGCCCGCCGTGGAAAAGTATCTAAAACCCTTCCTGCTCGGCAAGCCGGCAGACCGCATCGAGGATACCTGGCAGGCCTGCTATAACAGTTCCTACTGGCGCAATGGCCCCGTGTTGAACAACGCCATCAGCGGCATCGATGAAGCGCTGTGGGACATCAAGGGCCGCCAGGCCAATATGCCCGTTTATGAATTGTTAGGCGGCAAGGCGCGGGAAGCTGCGCTGACCTATGCCACGGTGGGGGGCATGGACGCTGCCGAGGCCGTCGATCACGCCCGCCAGATGATGGAACAGGGATTCCGGTGCATCAAGATCATGACGGGCGTGCCCGGCATGGCGGCGTACGGCCCGCGCAACAGTTCGCCGCTAAATGGCCTCCACCCCGGCCCGGTATTTGATTCTGAGCCTTACATGCGCCATGCGCGCCAGATGCTGGAGGAGTGCCGGAAACAATTAGGCGACGAGATCGATCTCATTCACGATGTGCACGAGCGCGTGAGCCCTCATCAAGCCGTGCAATTCGCCAAGGAGCTCGAGCCCCTCAAATTGTTTTACCTCGAAGACGTCCTTTCGCCCGAGGATATTGATTATTTCCGGCAAATCCGGCAACAGTGCGCCACTTCCCTGGCAATGGGCGAACTGTTCAACAACCCGCACGAGTGGCAACCGCTGATTGCCGAACGCCTGATCGACTATATCCGCTGCCACCTGTCGCAAGTCGGTGGGCTGACGCCGGCGCGAAAGATCGCCATCCTGGCCGAGCAGTTCGCAGTGAAAACGGCATGGCACGGCCCGGGAGACGTTTCGCCCGTCGGGCACACCGCGCAACTGCATCTGGACCTGGCCAGTTGGAATTTCGGCATTCAGGAAGGGGGCATCATCAAGGGTGTGGAAGCCGAGATCTTTGCGGGTTGCGCAACCTATAAGGACGGCTTCTTGTGGGCCAGCGAAGCGCCCGGATGGGGAATCGAGGTGAATGAACAGCTCGCCGCGAAGTACCCCTTCCGCGAGGGGCCGAACAATCTGAACGGAGGATGGGGAGAAATCCGGCAATACGATGGGACCATCATCAAGCAATGAGCCTGTGCCGCTACTCACTTATTCGACACTCGCGCCAAATCCGGGGAGCCTAAGTCCAATTCATTGAATGGAATGATTCGCACGTGGCCGAGCCTCTTCAAGTCTTTCTTGAAATCGGAAATGCTCCCCACCAGCACCATCACGTCGTGGCCGGTGTCGAGATAGGTCTGCGCGACCGTGTTGACATCTTCGGCTTTCAGCGCCTGAAGCATCTCGGGGTAATGGTTCCAGTAATCAATCGGCAAACCGGCTTCCATCAGCTCCAAAATCTTTTCCGCCAGGTTGTCGGAGGTTTCAAACTCAAGGGCCAAATGTCCGATGAGATAGCTTTTGGCGGTCTCCAACTCATCACTGCTGATCCCGTGGTCCTGAAGGGTTTGGATCTGCTTTACGGCCACGTCGGCGCTGCGCAGGGTTTCCGGCGTGCGCGTGAAGGTTTTGGCCACCCAGGCTCCCAAATGGCGGCGGCAAATCAGGTCGCTTGACGCGCCGTAGGTCAATCCCTGGCGCGTGCGCAGGGCTTTGAACAGCCGGTTCTCCGACGGCCCGCCAAGAATTTCATTCGCCACACTCAGCGCGAGGTAATCGGGACTGTCGCGCGGCACTCCGCTGTTTCCGATGCGAATCTCGGTCTGCACGGCGTCGGTCTTGTCGATCGCCAGCACGCGCCGTGCGGAAGCAATGGCAGGAGAAACAGACGGCGCGGGGATCGGTTCAGTGCCGTTCTGCCATGAGCCGAAATATTTGGCGGCCAGCTTCGTGGCGTTTTTGGCAGATATGTCACCCACCACCGCCAGAATGCAGTTGCGCGGCTGATAGTAACTGTCATGGAAGGCGTGAAGGTCGCGCGCGGAGATGCGCTGCGCGGATTCGAGCGTTCCGTCTTCGGGATGCCCGTAGGGCGTGCCGGTAAAAACCAATTCCTGCATGGCCATGTCCGCCACGTAAGCAGGATCGTCTAGCGCAACCTCCAGGCCTGACAGCGTCTGTTTCCTTTGGCGCTCGATCTCCTCCGGCGCGAAGGCCGGATGAATGTTCATGTCGCTGACCAGCTCAAAGGCCAATTCCGTGTGATCGGCCAAAACGCTCAAGCTGAGGTAGGAACTGTCCCAATCAACGTCGTTGTCGGCTACGCCCCCAATGGAATCGATGGCCTCTGCCAGCTCGCGCGCTGTGCGCCGCTCGGTGCCTTCCGTCAGCAGGCCGTTCACCAAAGCCGCCGTCCCGGGCAGGCTCGGCGGGTCGCATTCCGCGCCCGACTTCACCACCAATCGCAGCGTGACGAGCGGCAGGGTGTTCCGTTCTACAATCACAATCTGAAGGCCGTTGGGAAGCACGTGCACGACGGGCGAAGGAATCACCACCGGCGCGGGCGCAGGAACGTCCGGGGGAAAATCGCGCGCGCCTAACGGGAGCACAAAGGTGACAAGGAGCAGGGCGGCGGAGAGATGCGACAAGGGATGCGAGGCCAGGGAACAATTATTATCCCGCGTTTTCCGCAGCCTATCTCCATCCTGAAACCTTTTCATTCCGTCTCCCCTCCGTGCATTCCCTTTACGCTGCATTTCGCTTCCCGTCTCTGGTTTAGCGTCCGCTGGCCCTCTCACTCGCTTCCTTTTTCGGATATACCTCAACCACCGTTTTGTTTTCGTCCACAAAATATTTGCGCGCCACGCGTTGAATGTCCTGTGGCGTGACTTCCAGAAAGCGTTTCAACTCCGTATCCACCAGCTCCGGGTCCTTCAGCACCACGGCGGCGTATCCCAACTCCTCGGCGCGGCTCTGGGCGGTCTGGCGGCTCAGGATGAAATCGCGCAGGGTCTGGTTCTTGGCCTTCTCGAGTTCCGCTTCGGGCACCAAATCGTCTTTCAAGCGGGTCAATTCGGCGTCCACTTGGGTCTCGCCTTCGGCAGGATTGTGCCCGCTGTTCATGACCGCGAAAACAAAAAACAGATTGGGGTCTTCCGTAAAATTCCCGCTGCTGTCGGCCTGTACGGCGATCTGCTTGTCGTAAATCAGGCGCGTATAGATTCGCGAGCTCTCACCGTCCGAAAGGATTTTCGACGCCAGCCGCAGCGGATATGCGTCCGGAGTGCCATCGGCGGGCATGTGGAAACCCTCCACAAACGCCGGCAAAGTAACTCCCAGATTCACCTTCACCACGCGCTCGGCAATCTGCGCGGGCTCCTGCGGAATTGGAGCCGCCGCGGCCCGATTCCCTTCCTTTACGGGACCCAGGTATTTGCGCACATCGGCTTCCGCCTCACGCCAGTCCACATCGCCCACAATCACCACCGTGGCATTGGAGGGTTCGTAGTAGTTGTCGTAAAAATTCTGGATGTCCTGAACGCTGGCGTGATTCAGGTCTTCCATGCTGCCGATGGTCATGTGGCGGTAGGGGTGCACCGTGTAAGCGTTGTCGTAGAGCGTCTCCACCACCGTGCCGTAGGGGGGATTGTCAAAGCGCAGGCGGCGTTCCTCCTCCACCACCTGGCGCTCGTTGTTAAACACTTTTTCGTTGATGTCGAGGTTGCGCATGCGGTCGGCTTCCAGCCAAAGCACCACGGGCAGCATATTGCTCGGTACGGTTTCCCAAAACACCGTGGTGTCTTCCGTCGTGTAGGCGTTGTCCGTGCCGCCGGAGCGCACGATGTAATCGGAAAATTCGTTTGACGCCAGATTCTTCGTCCCGTCAAACATCAGGTGCTCAAAGAAGTGCGCGAATCCCGTGCGCCCTGCCACCTCGTTTTTTGAGCCGACGTGGTACCACACCTGGACGTCGATCACCGGCGCATCATGCGACTCCACCATCAGCGCGACCAGGCCATTATCGAGCTGAACCTTGTGAATTTCCGTGTGCGGAAGCTTGACGGATGAGGGCCTCGCCCAACTCGGCGTCGAACCCGGTACGCAGGCCGCCAAGGCAAGCAAGAGGGCGGCGAAACGGCGGGATGTAAGCAACTCTGTCAACGGGCAAACGTCCTGAACATCCGGACCGGCAGGCGGCCGGGGCCATTGCGGCCACACACCGATTCTAGCATAGCGCTGCATCGGCGCAATCGAGCAATGGCCTTCACTCTCAGGGGTCAACTGGGAAGAGCCGCAACTAAATTGTGATGTGGGCTTGCGGAATGCTTAGCGGAACGGGCGGCCGTACCAAGAGGTTTTTGGCGCGCAGGAGGATTTATCACCCCGGATTAATACTTCCTATTTCCTGCTCGCAGGGGATCACTAACTCCGCGCGGAACGCAGGGCTTCCAGCGCCGATGACTTTCCCTGCCCTTCGATCTTGTGCCGAAGTTTTCCCAGTTGCCGGTTGATGAAATTCTTTCGCTTCAGAAAGCCGAGCACGGGCGGCCGCCGGATCCCCAGGTCCTCAAGCGCCTTCACAAGCGTGGGGTCCCACTTGGTGAATTGCAGACCGTTGTAGAGCGTGCTCAGCGCATCATCCAGTTCCCCGGCGCGGCGATAGACTTCCGCCAAATTCAAGTACATATGCGGATCCGTGCGCAGAAAACGCAACGCCGCCAGGCAGGACGCTTCAGCCCGCTGCCAGTCGCGCTCCACGCGGGCCAGGGCCACTCCATAGTAGGAAAGGTAAAACGGATTGCTGCCGTTGTGTTCCACGGCCTTTTGCAGATGAAAGAGGGCGGAATTGACGTAGCCGTTCCGCAAGGCTGCGATTCCTTTGCGGAATTCATCCACAGGATTGATCTTGGTCATAGGCGCTTCCTTCCTCCGCGCCCCGCGTCATGTGCAATCGGTGCGGCGGGCCGCGGTCTTGCTGGGTGTAATGGAAATGCCGGGCAGCGGCGCAACTAATCCCGCATGTACATCGCAGGATTGACCGCTTCACCCTGAACCAGGACCTCGTAATGCAGGTGGGGACCGGTGGTCATGCCGGTTACGCCGACGGCGCCGATAATCTGCCCGCGGTGCACTTCCTCTCCCACCTTTACGAAAAGCCGGCTCAGGTGAGCGTACTTGGTGGTGATGCCGTAACCGTGGTCGATGAGAGCTTCGTTGCCGTAGGTTCCCGCGGGCCCCGCATGAAATAAAATTCCATCCGCCGCCACCCGCACCGGAGTGCCGGAGGGCGCCGCGATGTCGATACCCTGGTGGAATGCGTCTTCGCCGGTGAAGGGATCCATGCGCTGGCCGAAACCCGCAGTGATGGGGCCGCGCACAGGCCAGAGTGAAGGCGTATCAGAGTCCTGGTAGGGAGTCGCGAACGATAAGGGTGAATCCGTCGAAGCGTAGGGCGAAAGGAGCGGCCTGCTTTTCATCATGCGGAACGCGTAAACCGAGGCATCGTAGTCCGCGCCGAAACCCCTCAACCCCCGGCTCGCCACGCGCAGAACATCCTCCGGCATCTGCGGGCGCCGGCCGTCGCTGAAGGTATAGGCCAGGGCGAGGTCCGCAGCGAGCGATTGCAGAGATTCCAGTTTCAAATGTGACCGCTCCGCAGCGGTTTCCAGTCCTTGACCCTGGATTCTCAATGCTTCCAGCTCCACGCGCAGGGAGTTGTAGCTCGAAACCTTCAAGAGCATGCGGGCGTAATTGCTGGCCGTAGCCGCCGCAGCCACAAACCCGGTGATGGCCAGCGCCATGATGAGCCGAATTCCCAGGAGCGGTAAATGGAGCTTGCGCAGCTTGCCGTGCGCTCCTGGAAAGACCACGAAGAGGTGATAGGCTCGATCCATGACAAATGTCCTGAAGTGACACGGTCGCCGGCCGGGTGACCAGACCTGACGCGGGGGACCGCGCCACTTCTATCGAATCAGGTCGTCGTCATGCCCGCGCTGAGACACGCCTGTCCGCCGGGTGGTTGAACTCGCACAGGTTAAGCTGGCGAATGAAACCTGACAATGGGTGAGAGGGCTAGTTTTGGGACAGGAATGGCACCTGACCCGAAGTACAGGTCAAAGTCCAGTGGCGCGGTCTTGAAAAGCGAGCAGAATCAGGTCCGTGCGGCGGCGTACACTGAATTTTTCCAGCAGCTTGGAGACGTGAAACTTCACGGTTCTTTCCGAAATATTCAGCTTGCCTGCAATTTCCTTGTTGGCAAGATTCTCCAGCAGCGCATTCAGCACTTCGCGCTCGCGCTGGCTCAGATGCGAGGGACTGGTGCGAATCTGGCGCTCGCGCCGCAGACCCAGATTCGAGTCGATGAAGCGTGAGAGCAGGTCGCGCGGCACCCAGAATCCTCCGGCGGCCACCACGCTCAGCGCCTGGGGAAGAAGCGGGTAAGCCTCCTCGTAGGCGAGCAATCCCTTGGCGCCCAGCCGAAGCAGTGGAAACGCGTGGGCTTCCGTGAGCTTTTCGGCTATTACAACCTGCCGCGCGCGCGGGAATCGCTCCTGAATTCCCGCGACCAGCACCTCGGTAATCTGCCGCGGCGCTTGCGAGTCAATCACAAAAACGTCGGCGCGCGGCAAAGACAATTCTTCCACGCCCCGCACCGGCAAGGCCTCCAGCCGGCGCGAGTTCAGCTTGAAGCCTGCCGGCTGCAGCAGCCGCTCCCACTCCGCCAATACCAGCGGATGCGCAGACATCAGGCAAACGTTGACTCGCCGTTT
>JASIKV010000420.1 GCA_030049455.1 Terriglobia bacterium | reverse complement strand
GGGATTCCATGCGCGTACTTTTGACGGGTTCGAACGGACTGATCGGCCGCGCCGTGCTGGCCTATCTCACGGCCGACGGCCACAACGTCTTCTGCCTGACGCGTCCGCAATCGCTGCCGCAGAGCCGGATGATCCATTGGGATCCGGTCGGCGGGACGATAAACAAAGACGAGTTGGAGGATTTCGATGCGGTCGTTCACCTGGCGGGAGAAACCATCGTGGGCCGGTGGACGCCCGAGAAGAAGGCACGCATTCTCGACAGCCGGGTCAAAGGCACAAAGCTTTTGTGCGAATCGCTGGCGCATCTGCGCGATCGCCCGGTTGTGCTGGTCGCGGCTTCTGCCGTTGGTTACTACGGCGACCGCGGCGACCAGGTGATGACGGAGGAGAGTTCCTCGGGATCATTGTATTTATCGCAAGTAACGGCAGGCTGGGAGGAAGCCACGGAGCCGGCAAGAGAAAACGGCATCCGCGTGGTGAACCTGCGCATCGGATTCGTCCTGAGCAAAACCGGCGGCGGGCTGGCGGCGATGCTCCTGCCATTCAAAATGGGAGTCGGCGGGCGCGTGGGAAGCGGGCGCCAGTACCTGAGTTGGATCACCATCGATGACGTGGTGGGAGTCATTTCGCACACCATGCTGACGGATTCCCTGCGCGGCCCAGTGAACGCCGTGACGCCCAATGCGGTTACCAACCTCGAATTCACCAAGGCGCTGGGTAGCGTGATTGGGCGACCGACGATTTTCCCTCTGCCTGCCTTCGCCGCGCGCCTGGCGATGGGTGAAATGGCGGACAACCTGCTGCTGGCCAGTACGCGCGTAGACCCTGTTCGCCTCCGCGAAACCGGTTATGAATTCCGTTACCCTGAACTGCGCGGGGCCTTGCGTCACGTTTTGGAAAAGAATTGATCGTCTGCGCCGCCTCGCGCCCGGCGTGTATACTGAGGGAACGGGTGAGATTGGACGGATGATCGGAGTTTCCGGGCCGTTATGAGAGTCAACGTGCTGTTTTTCGGCGTGACGCATGACCTGACGGGGATGGCGCAGGAGCACTTGGAACTCCCCGCAGGCGAGAGCGTAGAGGATCTGCGGCGGCGGTATGAAGCGCGCTTCCCGGGTTTGCGTTCCATGTCAGGCACGCTCCTTCTCGCCGTGAACCAGGAAATTGCCGGGAACGCCACGCTGTTGCGCGAAGGCGATGAGGTCGCATTCATGCCTCCCGTCAGTGGCGGTGCTGGGACCGATTCTTACCGCATTGCGCGCAATCCAATTTCCGCCGCGGAGCTGGCGAGTCAGCTTCGCGCCCCGCAGGATGGCGCCGTGGTGGTGTTCGAAGGCATTGTGCGCAATCACTCGCACGGCCGCGCCACGCGTTACCTTGAGTACGAGGGCTATGAGCCCATGGTGATCAGCAAAATGCAGCAGTTGGGAAGCGAAGCGAAGCAGAAATTCGCGATTGACTCAATTGCCGTCGTTCACCGGCTGGGACGTCTTGAGATCGGTGAAACCAGCGTGGCTATTGCCGTCACGGCCGAGCATCGGCGTGCGGCGTTTGAGGCCTGCCAATTTGCCATCGATCGCCTGAAGCAGATCGTGCCGATCTGGAAGAAGGAATACTTTGCCGACGGAGCGGTGTGGGCCGAAGGTGAAGGGCAGACAAGGGTCTTTGTGGAATCGCCGAAGTAGCGGGAGCTCCAGAGAACGGGAATTCTGCTCGCGCCGGGGTGGGGCAAGGTCGTCCCTACCGCTCTTGAGTGAACTCAATTCATGCCGGACTTTCTTCAAGCCGCGACCGAGATCGCTCGGGAAGCTGGAGCGCTGATTGCCGGCCTTTCGAATCAGCCGCTGGAAATCAACTACAAGCGGCGGTCCGACCTGGTGACGCAGGCCGACCGCCGGTCCGAAGCCCTGATCGTGGAGCGCCTGCGCGCGCGCTTTCCCGACCACGCCATCGTGGCGGAAGAGGGCGGCAACCACCGCTCTTCCTCCGATTACTGTTGGTACGTCGATCCCCTGGATGGAACGACCAATTACGCGCACGGCTTTCCGATGTACTGTGTGACAATGGGCTTGGCATACCGCGGGGAAGTGGTTGCGGGCGTCGTCTATGATCCCACGCGGGACCATCTGTACACCGCTGAGCGCGGCGTCGGGGCGTTCTTAAACGGCCGGCAACTGCACGTTTCGCGCACGGAAAAACTGAGTGAAAGCCTGGTGGCCACCGGCTTCCCGCCCTTTGCCACGAATCACGACTTAAACATTCAGTTCTACTTCCGTTTTACAACACGTTCACACGGCGTGCGGCGCGCGGGCTCGGCGGCGCTCGACCTTTGCTGCGTGGCCGCGGGGCAATTTGACGGCTTCTGGGAATTGAAACTCAATCCTTGGGACAAGGCTGCAGGCACGCTGCTGGTGATGGAGGCCGGCGGCCGCGTTTCTGACGTTCGCGGAAATCCCTTCAACCTGCTGGGTGACGACGTCTTCGCGTCAAACGGCCTCGTGCACGGTGAGATGCTGGAGGTTTTTGCTGAAGTCCTCGCGCAGCAAGCTCCGGCTAAGCCCTAAGGGGTTTAGTGTTTTCCCGGGAGTTTGGGTTTGGAGGCCTCTTCCTTCTGCTTGATGGTCTTGATGGCCAGGGTGCGGATGACCTCCGGAACGTTGCGGTTGAGCGAGAGCCCCTTCAGGTCGCGGTCAATCAGACGGTTGACAAGCGGCATGGTAATGTCGATGGGAGCGCGGGGATTGTTGATGAGCGCGCGCATGACCACGTACGATTTCATGAATTTGCGATTGACGGCGATCAGGCGCAGCACTTCCTCGTTGACGTTCTTGGCCGCAGCGTAACTTTCGGCTTCGGTGTCAGAAATTTTGGGCGATTGCAAGACCGCGCGCGTGATCATCTTGTTCGAATCGCGGATGAGAATGGTGCGGGTTTCCAGGTTGCCGGTCAAGGCCGCTTTGATTTTTTCCACCACGGTCATGGCATTGAGCTTCTGGATCAAGGTCTGGCGTTCCTTGTCCGTAAGTTGATCGTCATGCTTGGTGGCTTCTACGGGCGTTTCGGCTTTCACACCCGCAACTTCCTCGACGGATTGGCCGGCGGCGAGCTTGGCGAGAATTTCGACCGTGACTTGATCAGCGGCATGTTCAGCCGTCGTTTCGGATTTGGCAGGAGGCGCCCCTGCATCCTCCGGCGCGGCAGGCTGAGGCGAAGGGGAGAGCGCGACCGGGTTGGGCGGCGCGGGGGCCGGCGGTTTGGGCGAAAGCTTTGGTTTCAGCAACTCGCGCGATTCGGCGGGAAGGCTGGGGTTCCACAGCAGAATCTCCCTCAGCTCTTCACGCTCGGCCAGCAAATTTTGAGCTGCGAAGTGGAGGACATCCGGGGCGGTCTTGGGGTTGGCCATCACCCTGCGGACTTCCGCGCTTTGGAGTCCCCGCAATGTTTCAAGGGCCTTCTGGCGCAGATCGGGTTCAGGCGCGCCAGCGAGGAGGGTCAGGACCTCGATCTTGTCTTCCGTGGGCAAAGGGAGCGAACCCTCCGCGCCTTTGCGGCGGACGACATCAGGCGCCTTTCCGGAGCGGATTAAGTCCACCATGCGTTCGGGAATGTTATGACCTCAGGGAGCGGAGTTTTTCAAATCATCGCGCGTCAGGTGTACGGCTTTGGTTTCGCCGCGCCGTCCCAGCGGCTTCAGCGTTTCGCCGTTCAGGGTCAGAATAATGGCCTGAGCGTCTGTCGTTTTCACATCGAAAGATTTGTGCGCCTTCAGAGTTTCAACTTCGCTGGGATTCATGGTACGCGTAAGGACATTCTTGCCGTCGGCGTCAACAGAGACCGATGCCCGCTCCGTGGCTGCGACTTGCAGCGTCAATTCCGTATCCGTGGAGGGCCTAGTGGCAGCAGGATTGGCCGCTTGCAGCGCGGCCGGGGAGGAAGTTTGCGCCGCGGGATTGACCGTTGCCGACGTTTCACCAGGGGGAGTGGGGTTGCTGCCGGCGGCCATGGGTACAGGCGTTCCCGGGCTCGCTGCAGTGGCGTCGGAGGGAGCACCCGTAGTACCTTCCCCGGAGGTTGGAGGAGGCTGAACTGGTTTTGGTGCGACAACGGGTGCCGGCACGGCGGGAGCTTCCGCCGCCCTGGGCGAATAACGGAAAAGGACATAGCCCACGCCCAGCAGCGCCACTGCCACCAGCGGTGCGAGCAGCGGCGTGCGCTTTGCAGGCCGGCCCGTTTCGGTTTTGCCCGCAACCAGCCGGTACAAATCAAAGTCCGCGCCGGGCTGGGCGGCAAGTTGATACTCGGCCATCACCCGCTCTTCGTCCAAACCCAGATAGCGCGCGTAACTGCGGATGAAGCTTCGCGAAAAAATCCCCCCCGGGAGCTTGGAGAAATCGTCCCGCTCTATCGCCTCAAGAAAACGCAAGCTGATCTTCGTAGCCGAGGAAATCTCTTCCAGGCTAACGGCTCGCATTTCCCGCTCGCGTCGAAGATTTTCACCGAAGGCGGGCATAGACCGACACTTTTCGCTCCTTGCGAATCAATCCCCATTCATCATATTTTCCCGCGCATAATAGTGTCAAATGCTTTAACAGGCGGAAGCGAACGCCTTCCGGGGCGGGAGGCGAGCTGACAAAAACGTGACAAAAAGGTTGAAAAGAAAGGCTCAATGGTTTAAAAGGACTATACGCACCTAATTTTGCTGATTGTCTGGAAACATGATGGGCGCAGAAGAAGAAATTGCGGAATTAAAACGTCAGGTCGAACGCCTCTCGCTTTTTCATGAGGTGGGGAAGGCGCTTTTCTCCACGCTGGATCTGCAGAAAATCCTGCAAACCATCATGGAAAAGATCAGCGACATGCTCCAGCCGGATACCTGGTCGCTGCTCATGCTCGATGAGGAAACGCAGGAGCTCTATTTCGAGATCGCCATCGGGGCGGGAGCAGAAAAGCTGCGTGATGTTCGCCTGAAACTCGGCGAGGGCGTCGCAGGCTGGGTGGCGCAGACTGGCGAGCCCGTGCTGGTGGACAACGCCAACACCGACCCCCGCTTCAGCCACAAGATCGATGAGATGACGCACACGGAAACACGCTCAATTGTCTGCGTGCCCATCAAGGCGCACGGCCACGTGCTGGGCGTCATTGAATTGGTCAACGCTCTCGGCAAACCTAGCTTTGGCATGGAGGACATTCCCATTCTCAAGAGTCTGGCGGATTATGTCGCCATCGCTCTTGAAAACGCCCGATACGTGCAGCGCATCCACGAACTCACCATTACCGACGACTGCACGGCTCTTTACAACGCCCGGCACCTCAACTTCGTGCTCGACACGGAGATTTATCGCTCCAATCGGTATGGTTATGAATTCTCCGTGATCTTCATCGACCTTGATCACTTCAAGCAGGTCAATGACGTTCACGGCCACCTGGTGGGCTCCAAGCTTCTTTGGATGATAGGCGACAGCATCAAAGGGCACCTGCGGATGATCGACTATGCCTTCCGGTATGGCGGGGACGAATTCGTGGTTCTGCTTCCCCAGACGTCCAAGGAAAACGCGCTGATGGTGGTGCGGCGCATCCGCGACCTGATGATCAACCGCACATTTTTCACGGAAGAGAAGATGAACATCAAAGTCACCGCCAGCTTCGGAGTGGCGGCATTCCCTGTGGACGGCCGCACGCGCAAGGAACTTTTGCGCCAGGCGGACGAAGCCATGTATCTGGTCAAGAATACCAGCCGCAATAACATCGCCCTCGCCGGGCAGGGCATCACGGGTTGATCCGCCCTTACACCACCGCTCAAGCAGACTGAAGGGTTTTCAGGAATCTGCGCCGGGCTTGACGGGGGATCTTCAAACCTCCCAACTCAACATTCCTCGACAAGTAGTTTTCAGTATAGGCTTCGCTACGTGACCGAGATTGTCAGGGTGGGACGGTCCGAATTGCCGGCTTTTACTGACGGCTGAAAATCGTTTTACCTCTTCGCACTCTCGTAGCACCCCAGCACGCGCAAGAAGTTGGCAACCTCGCTCAAGTGCGCGAGGGCCTTCTGGCACCGATCCTCATGCACGTTTCCCACGAAATCGATGTAGAAGAAGTATTCCCATGGACGGCCGCGCAGCGGGCGGGATTCCATTTTGGTCAGGTCGATGTCGCGCAGGGCGAAGACGCTGAGGCATTTATAGAGCGCTCCGGGGACGTTTCGGGTGGAAAATACGATCGAGACTTTGTTGGCCTTGCGGCTGACGCGCGCCCTCTTCGAGAGAAGAAGGAACCGCGTGTAGTTTTCGCGGTGGTCTTCAAGGTGCGTCACCAGCACGCGGGCGTGATAGACCTCCGCGGCGATTCGGCTGGCGATGGCGGCGGCTCCAGGCGGGTGCTGTTCGGCCAGCATCTTCACGGAGCCCGCCGTATCGTAGAACGTGATGCGCTCCACCTGCGGATTCTTTGCAAAGAATCGGCTGCATTGGGCCAGGGCCACGGGATGCGAATAAACCTGGCGCACGTCCTTGCGCGTTGTGCCCCGCGTGGCGATGAGGTTGTGGACAATTCGCAGGCTCACCTCACCTACTATGTGCAGGTGATTGGACAGCAGAAGGTCGAAGTTTTCGTAGACGGAGCCGGCGAGCGTGTTCTCAATCGGAACCAGGCAGTAATTCGCGCGTCCATGGGTCACGCTGGCAAACGTCGCCGTGAAGGTTTCACAGGGCAGCACCCGCACCCGCCGCCCCAGAAGCTTGTACGCGGCTTCCTCACTGAACGAGCCTCGCTCACCCTGAAAGGCAATCAAATTTGCGGTCATGGACCCTGTTTTCTCTCCCGGATATGCGAAGGAAGGATGCTACCACGTGTGGGCAGGGGCAACAATCTGCTCCGACTCAGGAGCGCGGGTATTGTGGAGCCATATCAGCCGAATCAGACGGGATGCGGCGAAGTGGGAATGTACTCAAGACCGAATTCGTATTCATCGGATTCCGCGGATTTTCCCACCCAGACGACTCGGGCAAGCACCGGATTTGCAGTCGCTCCATCCAAAAGGACGACTTCCACGGTCTGGCCGGAGGTTATTTCTGAATCTGTCCTCAAGCGCATTCCGGACTTGGAAAGATTAATGGACTCCGCATTGATGACGATCGCATCATTTCCCGAACCGGAAACCAGCGAGTACGGAAGTCTTACCGGCAGCCGGTGTCCCTTCCGTTGGTTTTGATTATCGTTGCCATCCATGTGGATTCCACCTCTCCAGAGATTCTAAAATAGAATTCCGCCTAATGCCAGCCCCTAACATTTTGAACGCGGAATGGGCGTCTAGCTATGTTTGGCCACGTAGAGGAGCACCGCGAAGATGATGATGGGAATCAGCGCCAGCATGATGTAGAAGAGGATTCGCCGCCTCAGAGGGGAACGGCGTTTCCGCCAGTTGCGCAACTCCGGACGGTCCGCGACCCCGACTTCATCCTGGTGCTCGAGGTCGTAGGCAAACTCCGAGGCTTTCTGATAGCGATTGGCGGGTTCGCGCTCGAGTGCCCGGTAAATAATCTCCTGGAGCTGCGGGCTGATGGAGGGATCCACCTCGCGCGGGGGTATGGGGTTGTTGAGCAGGCGGTCGTTCATGGTGGCGAAGGGATTCGGCCCCTGGAAAGGCACCTTGCCGGTGAGCATTTCGTAGAGCATGACGCCCAAGGCGTACAAATCGCTGCGCGCGTCACCGCGTTTCCCCTTCACCTGCTCGGGCGAAATGTAGTCAGGCGTGCCCATGGTGTTGCTAAGCTTGGCAAAGGTAATGCGCCGCGCGCCGGCGTTGGCGGCAATTCCGAAGTCGATCAATTTGATGTTGTCGTCGGCATCGGTCATCACGTTCTCCGGCTTCAGGTCGCGATGCACCACTCCCTGGCTGTGGATGTAACCCAGGGCGTCAAGAATGCGCTGGGTGATTTTCACGGCGCGTTGTGGGGGAAATTTCCGCTGCTCGCTGATGAGGTTTCGCAGCAGGCGCCCTTCCACCCACTCCATTACCATGTAAACGCGCTTGCGGTCATCGTCCACGTAGACCTTCATCACGCCGGGGTGGTTGAGGCGCGCGCCGATATCCGATTCGCGGTGGAATCGCTCGAAAAAGATGGGGTCACTTTCAATCTCGGGGTGGGGGATTTTGATGGCGACAGGGCGTCCCGTGCGCGTGTCGACGCCGCGGTAAATGGATGCCATGCCGCTGCGGGCGACGAGATTTTCGATCTTGTAGTGATCGAGTTGATCGCCGGGTTGGATGGGATTCATGGAGTGGGTGGCCGTCGGGCGTGCTCTCTGTGCTCTGCACACCGCCTTCCTGACATCCGCTTCGGTGAGGCTCAGTGCAGCTTATAAGGCCGTCCCCGGTACATTCCCACGCGTTCGACATTGCGAACGCGAACCACCTGCACGGTGATATTATCGCTGCCGTCCCGCTCATTCGCAAGCTCCACCAGTCTTTGCGCGGCTTCGCGCGGATCCTTGTTCTGAACCACAACGCGGGCAATCTCCGAGGCTTCGAGCGCCCCGTGCAAACCATCGCAGCACAACAGCAATACGTCTGCGGGACCAACCTGCACCTGCTCCAGGTCGACCTTGACGAAAAGGTCGTTGCCAAGTGAACGGAGCAAGAGGTTGCGGTTCGAGTGTTGAGAAGACTCGCGGGCGGAAATCAATCCCAGGCGCAATTGCTCGTTCGCCACGGTGTGATCACGGGTGAGTTGTGTGGCGAGGCCTTTGCGGATCAGATAGCAGCGCGAATCGCCGACGTGCGCAATCACCGCGCGGTCGTAGCGCAGCGCGCAGGCCACCAAGGTAGTGGACATGTGCCTTCCGCCGCCCGCCGCTGAGCTTCCGGCTCCATAAATCTTCTGATTGGCCTTCTCCGCCAGGCGGGGCAGAAGCGTGGCGTGGGGCTCGCCGGATAGAGAATCGCGAAAACCGTCAATCAGGCAGTCCACGGCCATGCGGGATGCGATTTCACCTCTCGCCTGGCCGCCTACGCCGTCGGCAAGCGCAAAAAGCCAGCCGTGTGAGCGCCCCTGAGCGGCGTTGGCCGGCGACACATGCCCGTGCGCATCCTCGTTGGTCTCGCGGACCTTACCCGTGTCGGTTTGTTCGCCGAAATCGATTTCCAGCATGCCAGCATGCGCGGCGCGATATGCCGCCTTTCAGGCTATAGAATACCTGAGGAATGAAATGCTCACGTTGTTTGCTGCGGGCTATACAGCGGCAGCCTTGCTCTCAATCAGCGTCGGCCGGTTGGTTTTTTTGTTGGACCGGACGAAATAAATCCCGCCGAAAATCGCCCACACCAGGGCTACGCCCAGGGCAAGCAGCGGCTCCATCTTGGTTCCGTACCCCATGAACGGCCCGATTACATAGAACGCCATGCAGACAATATTTGCCAGAGCGCCGAAGAGCGGCACCGCCATGTGGCGCACGAAACTGAAATTGGCATGATGATGATAAGCCACCATGCAGATGATACAACTGAAGCCATAGAGAAGAAATGTGCCAAAATTCGAGGCGAGAGTGATGGTCAGGAGCGAATTGGGCAGCGCCGCCATCTTTTCGTGAGAGAAGTAACCGAAGCTCGACCAGAATCCGTGGGGCAGCGCTTGAATTACGGCGTCGGTGGGAGCGGCAGCGTCCCCGAAAACCATCACCAGAGCCAGGCAGCCCGCCAGAGCCGATATTACAGCCAGCGTCCAGATGGCCCGGTGAGGCGTCAGCTTGTCTCCATGCAGAAGGCCGAAGTGCTCAGGCACTTCCTCATCCTTGCCCATTGCGTAGGTCACGCGCGCGCCGGTGTTGATGCAGGAAAGCGTGGTGCCAATCAGCGCCAGGAAGACCGTGGCGGCTTCACACAGCATGAACGTCCGTCCGCGGCCGGGGCCGAAGAGCGCGTCGCCCACGGTCACCATCATATCGCCAATGGGCGCGGCGGAGCTTACGGCATTTTGCATGGTATAGCCGCTGTTGAGAAAATAGTTGGCGCAGAAGTATTCGATCAGATAGCAGAACGCCCCTTGAACAAGCAAAGATGTGATGACGGCAATGGGGATGTGCTTCTTGGGGTCACGCGCCTCGCCGCCCAGCGACGTGCACGATTCAAATCCCACCAGAATCAGAATCGCGACCGTCGCTTGGACGAATACCCAGCCCCAATTGTGCGCCTTGACCACCGACGATGCCGTGCCGTGCGACAGAAAATTCCCGCTCGTATCCTGAGCGGGGTAATCAATGTGGAAGGGCACGGGCTTGCCGGCGGCGTCGAGCTTCGGTTGAGGAACACCCGCATTGTCGCGCACAACGAAGTCCGTGGTTTGTCCGTTGGCCGCGACTTTTTGTGTCGCGTATTCGTAATTGTAGGCGTCGCCGGAGGTGGAATCGAATTGCCAGGCCACACTCCCAGGCGGATGATTCATGCGGTAACTGAGGGCCATAAATGAAAAGACCAGCAGCGCGCTAATCTGAATGACGTTGATCGCAATGTTGACCGCCGTCGAGCCCACCACGCCGCGGTAGGCAATGTAGGACACCGCAAACGAAAACACGATGGCGACCAGCATCATGAATGCCGGGCCGGGATTCGACGCATTCATGAAGCTCGGCCACAATGTACCCACCACATAGCCGACGAATATTCCGGTAACTGCAACCATCACGCCGGGATAAATCCAATAATACAGATGGGACGCCCAGCCCACGATGAACTTCGATATCCGGGCATAGCGCCAGGCCTTTTCGTGGTTCAGGAAGGACTGCTCGGCAAAATAATAGGAACTTCCCGGGCCGGGATAAAGCTTGGCAAGCTCCGCGTAGGAGACCGCCGTGGCCAGGCACAAGAGCAGCGCCACCAGAATTCCGAGCCACATGGCCGGCGCGGTGACTCCTTCCGTGGCCTGGGGGAGAAAGGTCAGCCAGAGAAAAGCCCCCGGTGCAATCAGCGCCATGGCATTCATGGTTAAGCCTGTCAATCCCAAGGTTGGCTTCATGGCTGGCGCTTTTGTTTCCGCCATTTGAACTCTCCTTTTTAATTCGACACGGTTTCGCCCGCAGGGTTTCCAGGCAGGCCCGGGACATCCCCACCGCGCGCACTTGCCGCGTAAATAGCGTACAAGCTCTTAGACTTACGCACCTGCCGGAACAAGGTCAAACGAATAGATTTTGTGGTAACGATAAAAATAGCTTGGCGAAGCGAAGGGGATTGAGAAAGGCCGGAGACGTGAAATGCCTTCTACCTGCTATAAGTAAAATTTATTGAAAGCACGCGCCGGCGCCGGCCTTTCCATCCTCCTCATCCTTATTCTGATAAACTTGAGGCCATGAAACTTACCGGACTGCTCATGATGCCCGCCGGTTGGATTATTGTTGTGGCGGCGGTGGCCCTGCTTCGATTACTTTCCGCGCAGGAGCTGTTTGTTGCCGCCGGCTGCGGAGTGGAAATCCTCGGGCTTGTCCTGATTGTCCGCTCGCACCTGGCCGAGAAGGGAGGGAGCGAGTGAGCACGCAGGCGCCACAAGGGCTGTTTGCCGTTTCCCAGGCCCTCTGCACGCTCTTCATCCTTTTGCTTCCGTTCGCCCTGGCAGGACTTGCCCTCATCAATACCGGCCTCGCCCGCTCGCGGAGCGCAGCGCATTCCATGATGTCGACCTTGTGCGTGGTGGGAGTGGCCGCAGTGGTTTACTACGCCGTGGGATTTTCACTCGAGGGATTTGCCGGCCTATCTTCGCACACTTTCACTTTTCACAACCGCGATTGGAGCTGGCTGGGAGCGGGCCGCTGGTTTATGCGGGATGTGCCGCTGGAGGGTTCGCCCGCCTCCTTTGCCGCCCTGTTGCAAATGATGTGCGTGGGAATGGCGGCAATGATTCCACTGGGTGCTGCGGCCGAGCGCTGGCGGCTGGGAGCTTGCTGTGTTTCCACTGCGCTCTTTGCCGGGCTCACTTATCCAATTTTTGCTCACTGGGTATGGGGAACGGGGTGGCTGTCGCGCCTGGGCATGAACTTCGGCCTTGGCTTGGGATTCTTGGATTCGGGGGGCAGCTCCACCATTCAGGCGGTGGGTGGACTGACCGCACTGAGCCTGGTGTGGCTGCTGGGTCCGCGTCGCGGAAAATTCAACCTGGAAGGCATGCCCGCCGCGCTGCCGGGCCATAACACCGTTCTGGTTCTATTCGGCTGCCTCCTCGCCCTGGTGGGTTGGATGGGCCTGAACTGCGCCGGTGCGATTCTCTTTGCGGGTGCGCAGCCCGGCCGTACGGTGCTGGTTGCGGCGAACACACTCCTTTCGGCTGCCGGTGGAGTGCTGGCGGCCGCGGCGGTTACTCGCTACCGGTTCGGCCGGCCCGACGCCTCACTTAGTGCCAACGGCTGGTTGTGCGGCCTAGCTGCCTCGAGCGCCGGGTGCGCATTTCTCGCTCCAGCCTCGGCGATGATCACCGGACTTGTGGCCGGAGCGCTGGTTACCCTCACGGTCGCCTGGATGGAATCCCGCCTGGGCCTTGATGACCCTGCCGGCGCGGTTTCCGTGCACGCCATCGGGGGAATCTGGGGAATCCTGGCGGTGGGATTTTTGCCCTTTGCCCCGGGAGTGCTGGGTGGCCTGAACGCCGCTGCCCCGGCCATCGGACCGCGTGGGCAGTTCCTGTCCCAAGTGGTGGGAGTTGCTACGCTTCTTGGTTTCGTTCTGCCCTTCACCTACCTGCTCAACTGGCTACTTAATTTCGTTGTCCCCCAGCGCATTCCGCCGGAGGAAGAACGTCAGGGCGCCGACCTGTATGAATTGGGCGCGGGCGCTTATCCGGAATTCATGACCCACACCGACGAATTCACGCAGTGGTGAGGGGATGGCTTTCACCACGGAGCTCAGCGAGGTTCATGGAGAAGGATTTCTCCGTGCTCTCTGTGGTGAGAGCTTTTCTTTCGTATTGAGCGAAACCGTCTCGGGGTGCGATCATCAAATTTTCGTGGCGCCTTTCGAATAAGCCGCCGATGGAGGATTTCCACGATGGCGATTCCTCACATCGACTCCCGGCCCCGGCCTTCCGCGTGGGAAGGCATCTATCATCTGCTCTGTCCGCGCTGCCGCACGGGCAGAATCTTCCGCACGTCCATCTTTCGAATCTTCCCGAGGATGAATGAGCGCTGCCCCGTGTGTGGCCTGAAGTTTGAGCGCGAGCAGGGCTATTTTCTGGGTGCGATGTA
>JASIKV010000419.1 GCA_030049455.1 Terriglobia bacterium | reverse complement strand
GTCGCCTACAGCAAGGCTCCCGACCCGAGCGCCCTCAGCCGGCTCGACCACGTGGCCTTTGCAACGGATGACCTCGCCGCGCTGAAGCGCTACCTGGCGGCCAAGGGGGTGACGGCGACGGGCTCGATTCAACGCCGTCCGGATGGAAGCCAAAGCTTCCGCATGAAAGACCCTGAGGGAAACAGCATCGAATTCGTCCAGCGCGGCAAGCGGAATCCCCCGGAAGATTCCGCTGCTGTTTCCCGGCGCCTGATTCACGCCGGGTTCCTGGTTCACAGTCGCGAGGGAGAAGACGCCTTCTACCGTGACATCCTGGGATTCCACATCTACTGGTATGGGGGAATGCAAGGCCGCACGGATTGGTGCGCCATGCGCGTTCCCGACGGCCTCGATTGGCTTGAGTACATGCTCAATGTCCCTGCCCAGCCCGAGCGCCGCCAGGTCGGCGTGATGGACCACGTCTCGCTGGGCGTCGAGAACATGGAGCAAGCGGCCGCCAGCATGAAATCCCATGGATGGCAGTCCAGCGACCGCGAGCAACCCAAAATCGGCCGTGACGGCAAGTGGCAGCTTAACCTCTACGATCCCGACCAGACCCGTGTGGAGCTTATGGAATTCCGCCCGGCGCAGAAGCCCTGCTGCTCGGAATTCCAAGGCCCGCATCCGAGCGCAAACGATTGATGCAACGTTTAGGGCTCACAACAATGCCAAAGATGGCGACTCGAACTACGGTCAGCCTGGGATTGGGAGTCAAGCCCGCGTTGGCGCATCCTTGTTATTTCCAACCCCCTGAAGGGGATTGACCGTGCTAGTATTTCGAGGCAAGCCTGATTTTGCATCCTGTTGAAATTACATGGGTTACAATGGTTGAGGGTGATTTGCAAGCAGATTCGCGAAAAGCTGACCCTTTGGACCCGGGTCCGTCCATCTAACATATTTATTTTCATCAAGTTATAGCGGCAAATTGTTGGCTCGAACCTGCTGCGTGCAATTTTTTCCAACTTACCCCTTGCAAGCAGCCCAAATGGTCGTTAGCCTTATAGTGTTGGATTGGCGCCCTGTGCCAGTTCGTGCTGCATCAAATAATAGGGAGCGCTCATGGCGAAGGCAAAGGGTGTGTTGATACACGGTGTCCGCTTCCGCCCCGGGGAAGTTGATTGGGAAGACGCACATAGCACGACTCGCGGCAAACTCCCCAGCTTTGACGACATGCGCGCGGGCAATACTTTCGTTGGATCCAAGATTACCTCTGCCGGGCTCATCGCCAAAATCGGAAAATACCTTCTGGTGATCACCGAAAAGGATGAGGCCTTGGAAGAATTCGACTACACCCTGATTCCTCTGCACGCCAAAACCGCCATTCGGTACCACTGAAAAGATCAACCAACCGTGGGGGCGGGCCCCACCCTGCGACCCAAAGCCGTCGGCCCTGACCTACACTCCTTTCGGCGCCATGGGCATGGAACGCAGGCGTTTGCCCGTGGCGTTGAAAATAGCATTGCCGATGGCGGGAGCGATGCCCACGATGGGCGTTTCTCCCGCGCCCGCGGCGGGCACGTCTTTGCGGTCGAGCAGGACAACCTCCATGGCCGGGGCATCGCTGAAGCGCGGCACTCGGTATTGCGCGAAGTGCGGATTCAGAATGCGTCCGTCGGCGAATTGAATGGCTTCAAACAGCGCGCCGCCGATACCCATCATGTTTCCGCCCTCGACCTGGTTGCGCAGCCCGTCGGGATTCACCACCGCGCCGCAATCGAACGCGGTCGCGACGCGCACCACGCGCACCTGCCGCGTGTCCGGGTTTACTTCCACTTCCGCGCAGGTGGCCACGTAGCCGCTTTTGTCGAATCCGCCGGCGATGCCGAATCCATGATTTGCTGCGGGCTTCGACTTTCCCCAGCCGAACTTCTGCGCCGCGGCCTGGAAGGCATCGCGCATACGAGCGTCCTCGAGGTTCTTCAGGCGGAACTCCAGCGGGTCCATCTTCACCAGGTCCGCAAGCTCATCCATAAACGACTCGCGCGCAAAGTGATTGGCCGCCGCCGCAAGCGAGCGGTACGACCCCTGGCGCAAGGGCGAATTGACGGGATGAAATTGCACTCGCTGGTTGGCAATCTTGTAGACGGGATTGATGGCCGCCGTGCCGGAATTGTAATTGTGGAACTCCCAGGCGGAGATTGTGCCGTCCGCCCGCACTCCCGCCTTGATTTCAATCACTCCTGCCGGGCGGAAGTAAGCCCAGGTAAATTCCTCCTCGCGCGTCCACACCAGCTTGACGGGTTTGCGAGCGGCTTGCGCCAGGCGCGCGGCTTCCACTGCGGCGTCGCCCGTGTGCTTGCCGCCGTAGCCGGACCCGCAATCCGGCATCTGCACGCGCACGTGGTCTTCGGGAATGTGAAATGCTTCGGCCAGCTCGCTGCGCACCCCGAAAGGCCGCTGCGTTCCCGTCCAGACGTTCAGCTTGCCGTCTTTCCACTCCGCCACGGCGGCGCGGGGTTCCAGCGGCGCGTGGGCGATGTAGGCGACGGTGTAGGTCTGCTCCAGGCGCGCGCTTGCTTCCGCCATGCCTGACTCGATGGAGCCGGCCGTGTGCCCGCCCCGCTCATCCACGCCTTCCGCGTTTTTCTTCAGGTAATTAAAGAGCTCATCGCTGGAAGGCTGTGGTTCGGATTTCCAGGTGGCGTGCAGGGCTGCGAGCGCTTCCTCGGCCGCTTGAAGGCTGGGCGCGGCGACGCCCACAAAATTGCCGTCGCGAACCACGTTCACGCCGGGCATCGCTTCCGCTTCGTGCGAATCGAGCGTGACCAGCGTCGCGCCGAATGCCGCGGGCCGTAGCACCTTGCCATAGAGCATTCCGGGCAGCTTGATGTCCGAAGGATACCGATGCCGTCCGGTCACGAAGTCCCGGCCATCGACTTTTTCAAGCGGCCGGCCCATCACTTTCCAGTCGGCGGCGGGAATCAGCGGGTCGACGGCGGGAATGGTCTGTGCCAGCTCGCGCCCTTTGGCCAATTCGCCATAAGTTGCCATGCGGCCGGACTGCGGATCGGTGACGGCGCCGTTGGCCGTCGTCAATTTCGTGCGATCCGCTTTCCAGTTTTCCGCCGCCAGGTCGATGAACGCATCGCGCGCCGCCGAGGCCGCCCGGCGAAGCTGCGGGTTCATGGTGGGCGTGGTGCGGCTGCCGAACGTTCCCATGTCGAAGGGCACGCGCTCGGTGTCGCCCATGATGAGCTGAACCGAACCGGGCGCGACGGTCAATTCCTCCGCCACGGCCTGGGTGAGCGAGGTGCGAATGTTCTGGCCCACTTCCACCTTGCCCGTGTAGACGGTCACTTCACCCTTTTCGTTCACGTGCAGCCAGGCGGAAACATCGCGCGGCATCGCTTCGCCGCCCCAGCCGCGCCCGCCGCCCCGGCCTGATTCCTGCGCTTCGGCTGCGCCATCCAGCAGGCAGAAAATCGCCACGCCGCCGCCCAGCAGCTTGAAGAAATCGCGGCGCGGCACGCCGAAGTGATACGTGGGCGCGGCGCTCAGTTCGTAACGTTCAGGTTCCAACACGATGGAGGAATGATTTTTCACGATAGCACCTCCTGCCCAGACTTCGCCGCGCGGCGCACGGCGGCGATGATGCGCCCGTAGGTTCCGCAGCGGCAGACGTTGCCCTCAAGAAAGTGGGCGATCTCGCCCTCGCTCGGGTCAGGGTGCGCGCGCAGCAGGCCCACGGCGCTCATGATCATGCCGGAGGTGCAATAAGCGCACTGCATCACGCCTTCATCCAGAAACGCCTGCTGAACGGGGTGCAGGCGGCCGTCCCTTTCCAGGCC
>JASIKV010000418.1 GCA_030049455.1 Terriglobia bacterium | reverse complement strand
TGATCCGAAGCCGTCACCCAGCGGACTCCTCGCGGCGCGAAGCTGCCCGATCGGGTCTCCCGCTGGGAATGATAAGCCGATTTCGGGTCGGCAAACAAGTGCGGCGGGAATTTGGTAGTGGGTCAGTTCGAATTTTGGAGGCGACTTTGCCCCGTCCGAAGTTGTAGCGCGGCTGTCCTCAGCCGCGTAACCGTCGCGGGTGTGGACACCCGCGCTACAAAATTCAAACTGACCCTCTACTGGCAATTTGCCGGAGCAGACCCTCGGCTGTCAGGGAGGCGGACATTCGAGCGTCCGCAGGCGGTTTATCACTCAAAGGTCAGAACCGATGAGCATCCGGCGTGCCGTCTGACCATTTGGCGACCGGAATCATGAAAATCGTCAGGCGGTCCTGGGGATTCTTGGCAGCGATGATGGGCGAGCCCGGCAGGCTTCCGCCCCACGTGTTGCCTTGCGCGAGAGGAACAAAGAACATCAAATGCGGGTGCCAGTGCCCGGCCTGGTCGTCCAGGTAGCCGTCTTTCGACAACATGTAACACATCGCGTCAGGTTCAAGTGCGGGCAATTCCTTCTTGTCGAAAGCGGCCGAGATGGCGTCAACCATTTGGGCTTTCGATTTTCCCGCCAATATCAGTTTGGTCTTGGCGATGGTGATGGGAAGATAGGACCGCGCGGCGGGTGCATTGTAGCAAAGCGGCCCGCGGAGCTTGGGGTTCCAGAAATTCGGATTATCGATTTCAGCAGTCCAGCCCCGCTCCACGATGCACACAAAGCCGTTGGTGCCCTTTACGGCCGTTTCATAACCCGTCCGGCCCAGCACCAATACCTCTGCACTGTCGGAAATGGCTTTCGGCCCGGCGGACTTCGCCAGGGCGATTTCGGCGTTGCGGTCGGGCATCAGGTATTGATCGAGAGGCGCCATGTTTGGATAGGGAGTGTTGGCCTTCTGTGCCTGCGCACGCAAGGCCGGGGAGTTTACGGAAGTCTGCGCGAGAACGATCAATAAAATCGTTCGAAATAATTTTGATGCCATCGGAACCTCCTGGTGGGCCTGATTGTAGCATGCCGTCACGGGCCTCGCGACTGCAAGGCAACAGCAGACACTCCCACAACCAGAAATTCGCTGACGGTGGCTAAGGGCTTCATGTATCCTTCCACTTCAGGGAAACTCGATGCCGCGATTCGCCGATCCCAATCCCGCTGACCTTTGCACGGTTCTGCTTGAGACTTACGCAGCGAACGACGCGATGAACCAGCTTTTGCTGGCGCACCTCGATCCGCGCGCGTGGCGGGCGGAGCCGTCGGGCGCGAGAGGCCAGGGGCGAACGATTGGGGCAATTTTCGCGCACCTGCACAATGCGAGGATCAAGTGGCTGCGCCTTACGGCTCCGCACCTGAAGCGTCCCGCGCGGCTTGACCCGTACCGGTGCACGATGAAGCAGGCCGCCACCGGACTTCGGCAGAGCGCAGCGGCATGCCTGAAGATGCTGACCGGCGCGCTTTCGAGCGGCCCGAAGCGGCGCATTACAAGATTCGAGCGCGACGGCTTCCTTCCCTCCTGGCCCGCTGGAGCCACCATGTTCGCCTACATGTTCGCGCATGAGGCCCACCATCGCGGCCAAATCGCCATGCTGGCCCACCAGCTCGGATACCGCTTGCCCGTGGAAGCCGCCGCCGGACTCTGGTGGTGGGAAAAGCTCTGGAAGCAGGCCGGCCTTTCGACTCGCCCGCGCTGATAAGTCTCCGGCAGCAGAACGTCACGAGTGGATGCTGCATCTAATATAAGAGCGTGGGGAAGGACTGGGAGATATGTGGAACAACTTGAAAACAACGGTTTTGTTGGCGGCCATGACCGGCCTGGTGCTGGCCGTGGGCGAATGGTGGGGCGGGCAGATTGGATTGATTCTCGCCCTCGTCGTGGCCGCCGTGATGAACTTCGGCAGCTATTTCTTTTCCGACAAGATCGCGCTGATGTCCTCCGGGGCGCAGCCGATTTCGCGCGAGGAAAATCCCCGCATCTATCAAATCGTTGAACGGCTGGCGGCAAAGGCTAACATTCCCGTCCCCAAAATTTATTTCATTCCCACCGATTCACCCAACGCCTTTGCGACGGGCCGCAATCCCAATCACGCTTCGGTGGCGGTGACGCGCGGCATCCTGGAAATCTGCGATGACGAGGAGATTGAAGGCGTGCTGGCGCACGAACTGGGCCACGTGAAGAACCGCGACATCCTTACCAGCGCGGTGGTGGCCACACTCGCGGGCGCGATTACCATGATTGGGCACATGCTCTGGTACGCCGAACTGTTCGGCGGGTTCGGCGGCGGGCGGGATAATGATCGCCGGGGCGGTGCGCTCTCCGGCCTCGCCATGATCATTCTGGCGCCGCTCGCGGCCACGCTGATCCAGCTCGCCATTTCGCGCTCACGCGAATACGAAGCCGATCACACCGGTGCAGAGATTACCGGCAATCCCATGGGCCTGGCGCGGGCGCTCGACAAGATCGACAAGTGGGCGAAGCGTATTCCCATGCAGGTTGCGCCCTCCATGGCCCACCTGTATCTCTACGCGCCGCTCACCACCGGGCAAATTTTCTCCAGCCTGTTCTCCACTCATCCGCCCATTCCCAAACGGATCGAGCGGCTGATCGGCCGCGATTACGTCTAATCGCCCCGTGCTTGCCTGCGCGCAGCAAATCAGGCTACGATGGGTTTGTTCTGTCCACCCACAGGGCTGCGGACTCTGAGCTTATGCTGCGCGATAAATTCGGGCGGGATATTCACGACCTGCGTATTTCGGTGACGGACCGGTGCAACTTCAGTTGCGTTTACTGCAAGTCCGCCGACCCGAAGAACTATTTTCCACATCGCGATCTGCTGACGTGGGAGGAATTTCTGCGCCTGAGCCGCGTGCTGGTTGGCCTGGGGATTCGCAAGATCCGGGTTACAGGCGGAGAGCCGCTGCTGCGCGAGGGTGTGGTGGATTTCATCGCGCGCCTCCACAAAATTGACGGGCTGGAAGATGTGGCGCTCACTACCAACGGGTATCTGCTGCCGGAAATGGCGCGCGAGCTGGCCGCTGCCGGTGCGCCGCGCGTCACCGTGAGCCTGGATTCCACCAATCCGGAAAAATTTGCGCGCATCACCCGCACGCCGCGTTCCTACGAGAAAGTGATGGCGGGCATCGATGCCGCCCGGGAAGCGGGTTTGCGCCCGGTGAAGGTGAACATCGTTCTGGTGCGCGGCTTCAATGACGATGAGATTGTGGAGTTCGCGCGGCTGGCTCGCCGCCGGGACATCGTGGTGCGCTTCATTGAGTTCATGCCGCTGGACGCCGACCACGCCTGGAGGCGCGACCTGGTGGTGACGGCAAAGGAAATTGTGGAGGCCATCCATCCGGTGTTTCCACTCGAGGAGATTCCGCGACACTCGGCCAGTGAAACCGCGCTGCGCTACCGCTTCGCGGACGGCCAGGGAGAACTCGGCATCGTCGCGCCGGTTTCCATTCCCTTCTGCGGGCAGTGCAGCCGCCTGCGCGTCACCGCCGACGGCAAGCTCCGCACCTGCCTGTTTTCCCTGCGCGAGCACGATGTGCGCCCCTTGGTTCGCAACGGCGCCACGGACGGCGAAATCTCCGCCTTCATGGAAGAAGTTGTGCGCCACAAGGAACCCAGCCACCGCATCAACGAACCCGACTTCGTTCAGCCCTCGCGCACGATGGTTTATATCGGTGGCTGAAGGCTCGGGATAAGGGGAACGGATGAGGGATACGGGGAAAAGCTGAATTGCGCATGGGTGCTTCAAGGAAGCGTTGCATTGCCCGTATGCCTTTTCCCTTATCCCAGTTCTTCCGCTAGAATGGAATCAGGTTGATGATGAACACTGCAACTTTGGATTTGCTGCTTGAAGACTATGCCGATCTGAGGGCGCCGGAGCTGGATGAACGCATCACTCGCGCCAAAGCGGAGCTTGGCTCGCGCCTGGTGATCTTGGGGCATCACTATCAGCGCGATGAAGTC
>JASIKV010000417.1 GCA_030049455.1 Terriglobia bacterium | reverse complement strand
TATCGTTTGCAAATTGGCTGCTCACGATTTCCGGCAGCACTTGATGCTGACCCCTTTGTGACCTCATAATTCAATTGGGGCAATGAAGAAGCACAACAAAAACTCGGTGAAAGTCCCCGCGGCCTTTCACGTGATGGCCAAGCCCACGGGCCCGATCTGCAACCTGGACTGCCGCTACTGCTTTTACCTGGAGAAGGAGAACCTTTACGGGCAGAAGCGCGATTGGGCCATGCCCGATCCGGTTCTGGAATCGTACATCTCGCAATTCATCACCGCGCAGGAGACTCCGACGATTACCTTTGCCTGGCAGGGCGGCGAGCCCACGCTGCTCGGAGTGGATTTCTTCCGCAAAGTCGTAGCCATCCAGCGGAAGTACGCCAATGGAAAAAGGATTGAGAACGCGTTTCAAACCAATGGCGTGCTTCTGGATGACGAGTGGGGCGAGTTTCTGGCTGAGAACAATTTCCTGATTGGAATTTCCATCGACGGTCCGGCCGAGCTCCATGACTTCTACCGCGTAGACAAGGGCGGAGCGCCCAGCTTCGAGCGCGTCATGCGCGGCTTGCGATATCTCAAGAAGCACCGGGTGGAATTCAACGCGCTGACCGTGGTGAACCGCCAAAATTCCCAGCACGCCCTGCGCGTCTATCGATTTCTGAAGGGGATTGGCGCGCAGTTCATGCAGTTCATCCCCATCGTCGAGCGTGTGGCCAGGACGGCAAACCCCGATGGCCTGGTATTGATTGCTCCACGCGATCCTCACACGGCGCAAGTGTCCGATTGGTCCGTTGAGCCGAGACAGTTCGGGGTCTTTCTCTGCGAGATTTTCGACGAGTGGGTGCGGAAGGACGTGGGTCAATACTATGTCCAGATATTCGACGTCGCGCTGGAAAGCTGGATGGGCTTGATCCCCAGCTTGTGCGTCTTCCGTCCGACCTGCGGCGCCGCCATGGCGCTTGAACACAATGGCGACCTCTACTCCTGCGACCACTACGTCTACCCCGAGAACAAGTTGGGCAATATTCTCGAGCAACCACTCCGCGAGCTGGTGAATTCACCCCAGCAGCGCGCTTTCGGGCTTGATAAGCGCGATTCCCTGCCGCGCTATTGCCGTGAGTGCGACGTTCGCTTCGCCTGCAACGGTGAATGCCCCAAGCATCGTTTCATCTCGACACCCGACGGCGAGCCCGGGCTCAATTACCTCTGCGCCGGTTACAAACTCTTCTTCAAGCACATCGACCCTTACATGAAATTCATGGCCAACGAGCTCCGTCAACAGCGTCCCCCTGCCAACGTCATGTCATGGATCCAGCAGCAGGAACACTCCGGCGCCGCCGCGACGGGGGTGTAGGCGTGATTTGCCTTCACTACTGAATCTTCCAAAATACAGTGACAATCATTCTCTGTAGCGGCGCTCTATGAGCGTCGAAAATCCGGCGGTCGTAGACCGCCGCTACAACAGCGGTTGTCAATAATTTTGCGAGATTCAGTAAACCAGCAAGATAGTTGTGGCAGGGCTTTACGCGGCGTTTCCGAAGCTGATGACGCCAATCGCAAGGAACAGGATTCCGATTCCGGCAAGACAATAAACGAGTGCTGCGCGGCTGGCGCCTTTCCACTCACCTCCCAGGAATCCCCAGACGATTCCGGCGATGATGTCGATGGACATAAACTCGGGCCAGCCAACGATTGTTCCGAGCGACCCCAGCGCATCGGTGCCCATTCCGTAGACCATGATGCCGCCAAACCACAGCGCTCCCATCAGGATAGCTCCCATTATGTAGCCTGCGCCGGCGGTTTTGCCGCTGAACACGCCCCAGGTATGGTTCTTGTTCAGCAGGTAGAGACAGTATCCGACATTGGCCACGAAGCCGCAGCTCACGCCCAGCGCCCAGATGCCATTCCCAGCCATGGCTGTTGAGGCGCCGGCTTGAAGCGAGAGCTTGCGCATTTCTTCCCCGAAAACGAAAGCGAAGTTGAGCATCGAGGAGAAGATGCCGGAGAAAATGCAGACAATGAGGCCGGCCGCGAAGCCCGAGCGCTTGGCCGTCTCACCCGTGGGAGCTTGCTCGCGCTCGCGGCGCTTTCCCGCGATGGCCAGGAAAACCAGGCCCAGGGTCATCACCACCGTCCCCGCAATCAATGACAGCCCCTGGCGGGTCCCCAACTGGTCGGGATGAAGAATGGCCATGGGCAGGAGCGACCCGAACGACGAGGTTATTCCCAGAATGACCGAAAAACCGAGCGCCAGGCCCAGGCGATCGATTCCCTGGCCGAACAGCAAGCCGCCGATTCCCCAGGCGAATCCGAAAATGGCAACCTTGGCCAGAACTGCCCCGGAAGATTGATGAAGCACGCTCATCAAATTTGGGACCGTGACCAGGGCGACAGCCCAGGGCAGAATCAGCAGGCCCGATAGCGAATAAATCAGCCAGATATTCTCCCAGCGCCACTGGGCAAGCCGCTTCATGGGGGCGGCAAAGCTGCCGTTGAGTATTCCGCCCGCAAAAACCAGCGTGAGTCCCCAGACGATTTGATGACCCATACATTCCCTTGTCTGCTCTTGCCGCACACCTTGGGCGCACTACGGTGCGATACGGCTCTCTTCCGCCACAACAATCTCGACGCAGAGTGCGCTGACGCATCAGCCGAATTCTGTGTGCATCAGGAAGGCACCTGCTTAGGCTTGCCCGCTCAGGATGCGGACTCGAATGACTTGACAGCCTCCGCGACGCTGTTGTAGACGTCGAAAATTGTAACGAGTTTGGTGATGTGAAGTTGTTCGTTGAAGCGCTTGGTGAGATTCGCCAGCTTCAGGTTGGCGCCCTGGTTTTGCGCGGAAGTGAATCCCGACACCAGCGTGCCCAGGCCGGCGCTATCAATGTAACTGACTTCCGCAAGGTCGAGAACCAGGCGTGTTTTGCCCCGGCTCAAGATATCTTTCAGCAAGGTGCGAAGCTGGTTGCTCTCCTCACCCAGAGTGATTCGGCCGGCCAGTTCCACAACCGTAACGCCGTTCACTTCCTTTTCAACAATGTTCAATGCCATACCTTCCCTCCTGTTGTTGCGATTGGGGTGACCTTCCTGCGCCAAGTCCTGCGAACTCCCTGCGGAGTCCTGGAATCACAGATTTGCCCCCGATACCCTCGGCCGCGGATCAAGGGTTGGTTCTTCCCCACGCGGGAAGGCGCATTCTACAAGGCTCGGGCGATAATGTAAATGACTGGATGATTGTGATTTGGATTAAAGCCGCAGCAGGAAGGTATGCCACGTTGCGCTTATTTCGGATTGGGGGCGCTTTGCCAATTGAGTGACAGGTGATCGCTATCCACTTCGACCGCAAGCGTTGGGACAAACCCTCCCGGCGCAGGCATTTTGATGGCTTTATTCAAGTCGGTGGAACCCTCTTTGGCTTCGACGCGCACGGAGACTTCCGGCGCACCGGCAGGTACCGTGATGGTGTGGTTAAAGTTGCCGATATACGACCCTTTTATTCCCAGGAATCCACCCTTCTTCCTCTTCCCTTTGATCGTGTCGCTGTAAAGCGTCTGCCCACCGCTCGTAAAGGTGAAGGTCGCTTCTTTGAAACCAAAATCGCACGTCACTTGAACAATTCGCGGAACATTGGCGAATTTGGGAGCAGCAGGCTTGGCGACGGGCGTTGGCGTGGGAGTCGGAGTGGCAGGCTGCGGAGTTGCAGCTGCCGGCTCAGGTTGCGGAGGTGCGGAAGTGGGTGCAGGGGCGGATGCAGCAGGAGCAGCCGCCGACTTCGCTTTGGAAATAACGGGCTTCTTAGGAACCGTGGGCGCGGAGCTCGAAGATGTCGCCGGCTTTGAAGCAGCGGCAGGCGCGGGCAAACTTGTTGTGGGATTCGCAGTCGCAGCCGGAGCCGAAGTCTCGGGCTGCGCGGGCGGAGCTTGCACCGAGGCTTGTTGAGCAGGCGCGGGGGTTCTTGCCGGGCGATTTCCAAAGAAGACCCAGGCCAGAACCGTAACCAGCGCAATCGCCCCGACGCTTGCCAAAATGGGAATGAGATTTGACTTTGCTGCGGGCGCCGGTGCGGCAAGCGCTTCGTCCGCCAGGGCCGCTTGTTCGGCAGCGGGCGGAGTGGCCGGAGCACGGGGTGGCGACTGCGGCCCCGCGGCCAGGGGAGGCGGAGAGGTTTCCGGGACGCTCAGCACTGCCGTCTGCTGCATAGGCGACGGAGCGGAGGGAGGTGGAGTCGCCGCGCGCGGGCGTGGAGACTGTGGCGCCGCCTGCAAAGCTGAGAGGTCAGGAACGTGCCGCGCAACCGTTTGCTCTCGCAGCTCCGCCCCGGCAGGAGCAGCGGGGGCAGGCTTCGGCGGCGCGGCCGGAGGCGGAGGCGCCACGCTGACTCCTTGCGCGGGAGGCTGCGATGCGCCTTTCATCAAGCTTGGAATTGACATCGCCATGGTTCGGTCCGTCGGCGGCGCGGCGGGGGGCGCCGGCGGCTTGGGTGACGGAGCGGCTTGCGGTGGCGGCGCCACGGACTTCATCAAGCTCGGAATGGACATCGCAACCGTGCGATCGATCGAGGGAGCTGAAGGAGGCTCCGGCGGTGCGATTGCTGCTTGGGGCGGAGCAGGGGGCGCAGGCTGCGGCACAGGTTGTGGCGTGGGCCTCATCAGCTTCGGGATCGGCATCGCCATGGTGCGTTCGGCCAAGGGCATCTCGGGTGGCGCTGGTGGCTTCAGCGGCGCGGCAGCTTGCCGGGGTGGTGTGGGCGGCGCGGGGCGCGGCACGGGCTGCGGCATGGCCTTCATCAAACTTGGAATCGGCATCGCCATGGTACGGTCGACAGAAGGCGCCTCAGGAGTCATCGGCGGTGCGGGTGCGTCTGCGGGTTGCGTATCAGTGGGCTTGGCCGATGCGGATCTCATCAAATCCTGAATGGACATGGCCATCGTCCGGTCAACCCCCGGAGCAGGCGCCTCCGGCGCGGGTGACGCAGACTGTGAGCGCGGCGCACGGCCATACTGAAGATCGTCCAGGTCGCTCAGAAGTTCGCGCGCGGTGGTATACCGCTTCTCCCGATCCTTCGCCAGGCACTTCTTCACGACAAAGTCGTGCGAGGAATTAAGTTCGGAATTCATGCTGCTGGTGTCCGGCGGCTCTTCGTAGACAATCTGGAACATCACCGCTGCCGTGTTGCCCACAAAGGGTTTCTTTCCCGTGAGCATGGTGTAGAGCATGATGCCCAGTGAGAAGATATCCGTCCGCGCGTCGATTTCCCCGCCTTTCACCTGTTCCGGCGACATGAAGGAAGGCGTACCCATGATCCCGACCGTTCGCGCCACGCCTTCGCGCGCCAGCACTTTGGCGATGCCAAAATCTGTAATCTTGGCGTGTCCATCCTCCGTCACCAGAATGTTCGCGGGCTTCAGGTCGCGATGGATCACCTGATGGCGGTGGGCGTAATCCAGCCCGTCGGCAACTTGGCGCATCAAACTGAGCGATTCTGCGACACTCAGACGCTCGCCGGAATCAATAATCTTTTCAAGGGTCGCGCCCGGAACCATCTCCATCACGATGCAGCTGGTCTGGCTTTCCTGGTCGTCGAAAGCGTCGTGGATGGTGACAATGGAGGGGTGAGTCAGGCGGCCCGCGGCGCGAACTTCGCGCATAAACATCTGCTGCGCGCTGTTGCCGGACTCGTCCTTGGTAGCGCTGAGGGACAGGACTTTTAGCGCAACCTCGCGATCAATGGTGGGGTCGGACGCCTTGTAGACAATTCCCATGGCGCCACGGCCCAGCTCCGAAATGATGTCGTATCGGCCGACTTTCTTCATGGTTTCGCTTCAACGTAAAAAGGCGATTGTATCGCGGTCGCGCACCCCATTCCACTGACTTGCGCCCCGCCGGTTCTTGCCGAGTCTTTGGAATTCCGAAATCCCACGCCGGGCAATGCCTGCGACACTCCACTGCGGATGGAAAGGTCTCGCCACCACAGGCAACCGAGAAAGGTTCCGCCCGCAACCCGCTCGCTCCGTGCCGATCGGGCTGGGTTCGGGCAATTCTTCTCCGCCAACATATCACAATTCTGTGCAGGGAGTAGCAGAGAGCTAACGATATAGTACTCAAGTACTATACGCGTGCGTATTCGTACTAAACGGGATATTCCGGGAAATTGACGGTGAAGCCCTTACTTTGGGCCGAGGGCCTTCCTTAACTCTTGCAATTCTTTTTCGAGGCGATCCTGGCGGCGTTGGATGGTCCAAGCATAGCCGGTGAAAATCGCCCAGACAAGTCCGTAGGCAACGACCAGGTAAAGATTGACCATTTCATGCTCCCGAAGAGGAATCACGTAATTGCCGCAGGCGTGCCACCTGGCGCCGCAGCGCCGCCACGCGCATGTATTGCCGCACCAGGTAAGAAAATAGCAGGAGGCAAGCCACAAAGGTGACAAACACTGCCACCCACATGCGCGGGTCAAGGCCGGAATTCTCTCCGCCGCCCATCACGGCTGCGGGATGCTGCCCGCGATAGCTCTTCATGCGGATGACCCAAAAATCGAAGACCACGTCCACCACGCCGAGAGTGCTCACCACGGCGGCAAGCAAGGCCGCGCGCCCGGGAGCAATGACATAACTCCGCAGCATCAAGTAACCCACAAAGAGCAGCCACAGAAAGAAAGTGGGCGTCAGGCGTTCATCCCACGTCCACCAGATTCCCCACACCGGCTTGGCCCAGAGCGGGCCGGTGATCAGCACGCACGTGCAGAAGATAAAGCCCACCTCCGCGGAGCCGTAGGCAAAATCGTCCGCGGATTCATTCCGCTTCCAGAGATATACGAAGCTGCCGAAAAAAGTCAGGAAGTATGCCAGAAACGCCATGTTTCCCGACGACACGTGGATGTAAAAAATGCGCTGCACCTCGCCCATGGTGGATTCCTGCGGGGCATAGAGGAAAATGAAATACAGCGACACCAGCAGGGCGGCGAGGGTTACGGCCAGGTGCACGGTTTGGGGAAATGTCTTCTTCATCACAATGGGCCGAAAGCTACTCCTCCAAAACGAACTCGAAAAGCAAATACGACAACACTACAAATATAACGCTGAAACCCGCTGCCAGTTTGATCCAGGAGGCATAATCGCCAGGCGGATCACCCTTCAACGCTCCGGTGGAGGCCTCCACTCCCGCGATGAAAATGGGGATGGCCACCGGAAATTGCAGCACGGGCAGCATGACCTCCCTCATGCGCGTATTTGCGGCGATGGCGGCGAAAATAGTTCCCACTGCCACGTACCCCAGTGTGCAGAAAAAGGTGGAGAGCGTGAACCACCCAAGCGCGGGAATGAATGAAAAGTTATACCAAAGGCTCGCCGCAAACACCATCACCGCCTCGGCAATCGCCATAAAGAACAAATTAGCCAGCATTTTGCCGATGTAAATCGCGCCGGCATCGACGGGGGCAAGACGCATGCCCTCCAGCGCCGCGTTCTCGCGCTCCGAGGCAAACGAGCGGTTGAAGCCCAGCACGCCCGCAAAGGCAAAGGCGATCCACAGCAGCCCCGGAAGCAACCGCAGCGATTCCTCACCCGCAGGCTCGAAGGCAAAGTTGAAGAGAAATATTACGAGCAACCCGAAGACACACATTGAGGCCAGCGTCTCGCGGTGCCGCCACTCGACGCGCAGGTCTTTTTCGAAAATCGCCGCAATGATGCGAAGTGTGTGCATGGAGAAGAAGCAGACAGGAGTCAGAAATCAGAACAAATCCACGTTCATCGAAAGTGTGAACGAGCGTACAAGGGATCCAGGTAATGTGTAGCGAAAAGAGCCGTTCAGTTTTTCCAGCTCCGATCGCACGATGAGTGGCAGTTAGCTTCTCGCTCCGGCCCCATGACTCCTCTCTCCTGCTTTCAGCGCTGCAAGCGGTGCCGCTTCCATCGGCCCATCGTACAGCACTCTTCCGCCCTCCAGCGCCACCAGACGTCGAGCGATGGCCTTTCCTTGCTCAAAGTCATGGGTGGAAAAAATCAATGACTTACCCTGGCTCCCGAGGCCGCGCAGAAGGGTTTGCAAAGATTCCGTGCTGCCGGCGTCGAGGCCGGTGAACGGTTCATCGAGCAGCAAAAATTGCGGGTCATGCAAGAACGCCCGGGCAAGTGAAACCCGCTGTTGATAACCGCGCGAAAGCTCTCGAACCATAGTTTCGGCCCGCTCGTGAAGGTGGAATGTTTCCATGGCGTTCGACAGGCGCTCGGCCATTGCTCTCAGGCCGAATAATTTGCCGGCGAACTCCAGATTCTCGCGCACCGTCAACTCACCGTACAAAAAAGTGGTGTGCGTCATAAACCCGATCGCCGACTTCGCGGCAGCGGGATTGGAGTGCACGTCCTCGCCGTTCAGCAGAACTTTCCCTTCGCTGGGGCGCGCCAGTGTGGAAAGGACTCGCAGCAATGTCGTCTTTCCAGCGCCATTCGGCCCGTAGAGCAGAATGGAATCTCCTGGTGCGACGCGCAGGCAGACGCCCCTCAACGCCTGCAAGTCACCGAATTGTTTGGAAACATCACGCAGTTCCAGCTCGGGCTTAGCGCGGGGTGTGTCGAATGGCATAAGATTCAAGGAGAGCGGGCGGAGCTTTCTTCAGCTTGGCCACCAGGCGCGCTTTCAATTCCAGGCGCTCTTTCCAATAGGGCTTCTCGGCAATTTTGCCGCCAGCGAAGAGCTCGTCAAGGTCAGCAAGAGAATTGAACAGCTTTTCCACTTCCGCTTCCAGGGCCTTCTGAATCTGGCTGGCGCTTTGCTGGGCCTTCCATTGCGGCCATTCTTTGGCCACACGCACTCCCAAACCCCAGAGCAGGAAGAGGAGGAAGCAAGCCAGCGTCAGGCTGCCAAATTGAGTCATTGAGTTGGGCTGGACCTTTATGTCGGGCTGCGAGGAGGAAGCGCCGGCGGCGGACGCAGCTTCACTTGTGGCTCCCTCGCCGCTCAGGCTCGCCGTCAGCTCAGTGTTGGGCGGCACATTTTCCGTCACATATTTCTGCCCACCTGTCTCGGAATCCGGCCCTGCGGATTTGAACAGTGAAGAGTCTACCGAAAGACTTGGAGGTGTAACCAACAGCTCCAGATTATCGATGGGATAAGCCACAGAATCCGTAAAGTCCAATTTGCTGGAGGCGTAGTCGCTATCGTACGCCACCATCATCACGGTCAGGCCCGGCTTCAGCGGGTACTGAATAAAGTAATCACCCGGCCCCTTTCCGGGATTAACGGGTTGAGGCAGCGGCATGTTCATCAAACCCGCGACTGCGGCGGTGGGATCGCCGGCCGGCTGGGCCAGGTGAAAGAGAAAAGTTCCATCAACGTTCACATAGCTTTGCGGAGGGTCGGAGGAGTTGCGGACGGCGAACATCTCCTGAATATGCGCTTTATCGCCCACAGCATTGATGATGATGCGCGCGGATTGAATTCGCACAGGGGGCGCTGTGCGTGTGGCGTCGTAAACCGTCAGGTCAACTCGCGCCTGGCCGCGATCGTCGAACTTCACCGGCGCGTGATAATTCACGTCCTGAAAAACGGCCTGCAGAAGATAGAACGAATCGGTGGAGAGGTCGCTCTTGGCAACAGCAAAGCGGCCGCTGGCATCCGTCACTGCGGTCGCAACCTGCTGCATCCCGCCGCGCGGCATCAGAAGCTGGACCGTTTGATTGGCCACAGGGCTGCCTGTAGTGCCGTTCACTACTTGCCCTGATATCTGCCCGCCCGCAGCAAGCAGAGCCGAGGCCGCTCCCAGCCACGCCAGGCACACCGCTGAAATCGTCGTGAGTGGAAGTTGCTGTTTCATCGTGATTTTTACCGGGCCGGCAGAAACCTTAGGAAAGCGTTGCGTCCGGGAAAAAGGAGGGCGCCCGGCCCCTCGCGTTGTAGCGCGCGTGTCCACACTCGCGTCGCGGCTGGGGACAGCCGCGCTACAGCTCGCAAATCAACCCTATTTCTTCCCCGGCGTGGCAAGCCGCGCACCGCACTCACCGCAGAATTTTACCGGCAGCGGATTCTCATAACCGCAAGCCTGGCACTTGTACTCAATTTTGGGCTGCGACTTGCGCGTTGCGCGCCGCGCGGCAATTTCGCGCTCTACGACCGCGTCATCCTGCTTAAGCTGCTCAGCCTCCTGGGTGGCGGCCATCAGCCCCGCCGCTTCCCCCAGGTAATTCGTGCGCAGAGCCTCGTAATCCTCGCGCGCGATTTTGCCGGACTGGAACTCAAATTCCAGGTCCTTCAAATTGTCGTAGACGACCAGCCGCCGGCGCTTCAAGTCACCGAGCAAGGTCACATCCAAGGGCAACGGTCCCGCCGCGGTGTCGGCGCTGAGCAAGGGAAACACAATGAACACCGCCATGCCTACGGCAATAAGAACGGCAATCGTCTGCAACATCGAAGGCCTCACATTGAGTGTAGCGCCGACCCCGCCCTGGCGGGGTCGGCGCTACTAATGCAATCCCGCGGACTTCATTTCCTCTTCCATCGCCGCGAGAACCTTGGGGTCGTAGGTCGCAGGTGGAGCAGGAGATTCATCAGCAGGTTTGGAATTCCACCGCCGCACGATGACCACCACCAGGCTCAACCCAACCAGCAAACCCAGGCCGGGCAGAATCCATACCGCCAGGTTGAATCCCTTGGCGGGCGGCGCTGATAGCACTTGCAGGCCGTAGCGCAGCGACAAGTCCTGAAGGATCGTTTTCTCTTCCTTACCCTCGGAAATTTCCTTCGAAATGAACGCTCGGATCTCCGCCTTCTCCGAGCAATTGAGCATCGGGCACTGGTTGACGGGGGCTACGCAGCCACAAGTGCACTGCACTTCGTTGCCGATGGATTCCACGGTGGGTTTGCGAGCCTCTGCCCCGCGCGCCAAGGAAGCGCCGAGCAGAGTGGAGAGTAAAATGGCGGAAGCCAATCCTCGCGTCGTCTTGGAACAATCCGTTTTGCCCGTCACACCCGTCATCAGCCATTTCCCTCAGAAGGCGTCACCCGCCTGCACAATCATTTCCTGCGCCAGGCGCATTTCCGCCATCTCCCGCTCCACGCGGCTGGGCACGAGAGCCAGCAGCGTGCCGAGCAGCGTCACCACGCCGCCGATCCACACCCACATCACCAGGGGATTAACGAAAACCTGCACGATGGCCTTGTTCGTGCCCGGATCCAAACCCGCCAGAACCACGTAAAGATCTTCCGAAAGTGTCGGATGAATGGCCACGTAGCTGGTGGGCTGCTGGCTGGCCTTATAGAATCGCTTCTCGGGATGCATTGAGGTGAATGCTTCACCATTCTTGGTGACGGAGAATATAGCGCGTGTGTATTCGTAGTTGGGATTGTCGCCGGAAACCAGTTCACTCAGCCGCAACTCGTAATTATTGATCCGCAGCAGATCGCCTTCCTGCATCAATCCTTTGGTGTCGGCCTTGAAGGCCTGGCCGGCAAAGCCGATAAACAGCAGCACGATTCCGATATGCACCACGTAGCCGCCGTAGCGCCGCGTGTTCCGCATGGTCAGGTTGTAGAGCGCGACAGCAAAATTCTCGCTCGCGGTCCTCATGCGGGTGTGCGCGCCCTTCCAGAACTCCCCCAAAATGCAAACGGCGACAAAGACGGAAAGGAACAAGGTCATCCATGCGTAGAGGTTGCGCACGCCTTCCGCAAACATCACTGCGCCCGCCGCGCCCGCCACGATAAGCGGCGCGGTGAAATTCCGCCGGATGCTCTGGAAGGAAGTCTTGCGCCAGGCGAGCAGCGGCCCGGCTCCCGTGAGCAGCAGAAGCAGCAGGCCCATGGGAATCGCCACCTTGTTGAAGAACGGCGCGCCCACCGTGACCGTGGTGTTTTCAATGGCCTTCGAAATCACCGGGAAAAGCGTTCCCCAGAATATGGCGAACACCAGCGCCAGCAGAATCCAGTTATTGAAAAGGAATCCACTTTCGCGCGAAACCATGGAATCCAGTTTGTTCTCGCTCTTCAGGTGGTCGAGGCGCAGGAAAAGCAGTGTGACGGAGAAAAACAGAATGATGGCGAGAAAGACCGCGAAGAATGGACCGATGTTCGACTGAGCAAAGGCATGAACGGAGGAAACGATGCCGCTGCGGGTGAGGAACGTGCCGAAGATGCTCAGGAAAAACGTCAGGATGACCAGCGCCACGTTCCAGACTTTCAGCATCCCGCGCTTTTCCTGAATCATCACTGAGTGCAGAAACGCCGTACCGGCAAGCCAGGGCAGCAGAGAGGCGTTCTCCACCGGATCCCATCCCCAGTAACCGCCCCATCCCAGCACTGCGTACGCCCAGTTGCCGCCCAGCAGAATTCCCGTTCCGAGCAGCATCCAAGGAACCATCGTCCACCGTCGGGTGATGCGGATCCAGTTGTCGCCCAGTTGCCGCGTGATCAGCGCCGCCATCGCGAAAGCAAACGGCACGACCATGCCCACGTATCCCAGATAGAGCATGGGAGGATGAATCACCATGGAATGGTATTGCAGCAGCGGGTTCAGTCCATTGCCGTCCGGCGCGGTGAAGGCTTGCGTGCCGGTGCTTGTGGCCACGGCCAGTTCCTGAAAGGGATTCGCAACGAAGAAGACGAGGAGAGAAAAGAAAGTGCCCGTGCCCATCAGCACAGAAACCACGTAGGGCATCAACTGGCGATTTTTGCGGCGATTCTGCCAGACCACCAGCGCGCTGTAAATCGACAGCAGCCAAGTCCAGAAAAGCAGCGAGCCCTCCTGCCCGGCCCACAGCGCCGCAACTTTGTAATAGGTGAGTAAATCGCGGTTGGAATGCTCAGCCACATAGGCATTGTGGAAGTCGTTGGTCAGGATCATGTACTCGAGCGCGGCGACCGCGAGGGTGATCATCAGGAAAAAGCCCCAGGCGGCGCGCTCGGCGCTGCGAGTAATGCGCGGGCTGCGCAGGTAGCCGCCCACGGCTCCGGCAACCAGTGCATAAGCCGCGAATGCCAGAGCGGCAATAAGACCGACGCTGCCGACTTGGTTCATAAATACTCCCTGAGGGACTTTGTTTCGTTGGGTGGAACCCGCGGGCGTCCTGTAGCGGTGCGCCTGGATTCTATTTTGCGCCGCTCAACTCGGCCACCGGGCCCTTCATGCCCGCGCCCTTGGAGCCGGGAGCGGCTTGATACTTGGAGGCGCATTTCGCCTGGATCTTTTCGGCGCGAAACTCCCCGCTGGAAAGGTAATCGCCGTCCACAATCGCCTGCGCGCCGTCCTTGAAAGTATCCGGAAGCGTGTCGGTTCCCACGTAGGTCACGGGGATAGACTTGGTGTCCTGGGCAAGCCGGAAGCAAAGCTGCCCGCCGCGGTGTTCCACGGAACCCTGCTCTACAACGCCGCCCACACGGACGTG
>JASIKV010000416.1 GCA_030049455.1 Terriglobia bacterium | reverse complement strand
GGCAAGACCGTGAGACTGGGATCGTATTTCGGCAAGAAGCCGGTCATTCTTTCACTCGTCTACTACTCCTGCCCGATGTTGTGCACAATGGCGGAAAACGGCCTCTTAAATGCGCTTAGGGAAGTGCAGTTCAACATCGGCGAGCAGTATGAGGTGGTCACCGTGAGCATTGACCCCACGGAGACTCGCGAGATGGCCATGGGAAAGAAGGGCGTCTATGTCGGCCTTTATGGACGCCCCGGGGCTAAACAAGGCTGGCATTTCCTGGTGGGTGAAGAACCATCCATACGCGCCCTGACGCAGGCCGTGGGTTTTCACTACAACTACATTCCGGAGACGCGGCAGTTCGCGCACGCCACCGGCATCGTGGTGCTGACACCGCAGGGAAAGATTTCGCGCTATTTCTACGGAATCCTCTATTCCCCACGCGACGTTCGCCTGGCACTGGTTGAGGCTTCGAACGAAAAGATCGGCAATCCCGTCGATGCGGTGCTTCTCTACTGCTGCCAGTACGATCCCGCGGAGGGAAAGTACAGCGTGGTGATTTCTCGCATCCTGCGAATCGGTGGAGTCATCACTGTGCTTTCGTTGGGAACGCTGATGATCGCGCTTTCGCGCGGCGGGCACCACGGCTGATTTTAGACTTTGGATTTGCGATTTTGGTTTTAAGTTTCAGGTTATGGGTTTCAGGATGGAGGAAAAGGCAGAGCAATCAGAAGATCCAATCCAAAATCTAAAACCCAAAATCGCTAGGGCAACTAAATTTTATGTGGCAAGGTTTTTCAATCCGGCCGGAGCAAGCGTCCACCATCGCTCAGGGAGTGGATTATCTCTATTACTTTCTGACGGCGATTGACCTGTTCTTCACGGCCATCATTTTCCTGGCGATCTTCTATTTTGCCGTTCGTTATCGGCGGCGATCGGAGGAGGAGCACGCAGAACAGATCGAGGGCAACATTCCCCTGGAACTGGCCTGGACGTTGATCCCCCTGGGGCTCGTCACTGTGGTTTTCCTGTGGGGTACGAGCCTGTTCATTCGAAACTCGCGCCCGCCTGCCGCTTCCACCGAAATCTTTGTGGTGGGCAAGCAGTGGATGTGGAAATTGCAGCACCCCGAGGGCGTGGAGGAGATCAATGAGTTGCACGTGCCCGTCAACCGGCCCATCAAGCTGACCATGACCTCCGAAGACGTCATTCACGACTTCTCCGTTCCGGCGTTCCGCATCAAGAAGGACGTGGTGCCGGGAATGTACACGACGCTGTGGTTTCAGGCCACCAAAACCGGCTCCTTCCACCTCTTCTGCGACCAGTATTGCGGCACCAACCATTCACTGATGAAGGGCGAAGTGGTTGTTATGGAGCCCACCGCCTACGAGCAGTGGCTGAGCGGCGGGATTCGCGGCGAATCGATGGTGCAGGCCGGCGCCAAGCTTTACGAGCAACTGGCTTGCATCACCTGCCATGGAACCGGCAAGGGACCGTCGTTCGTGGGGATCTACGGCAAGCCGGTGAAGCTGACCAACGGCCAGACGCTCACGGTGGACGACGACTACCTTCGCCACTGCATCCTCTATCCCTCGGACCGCGTGGTGGAAGGGTACAGACCCATCATGCCAACGTTTAAGGGACAGATTACGGAAGAACAGTTGTTGCAAGTCATTGCTTATATCAAGTCACTGACCCCGCAGGAAGGGAAGGCAACGAAATAATGGCAACCGCAGCGGTGGAACTCGACACTCGGGTGCACTATTTGAACGCCAACTACGGCATCAAGTCGTGGCTGCTGACGACCGACCACAAGCGCATCGCGATTCTTTACATGGCTTCCATCACCTTCTTCTTCCTGATTGGCGGCCTTGCGGCAACGCTCATTCGAATCCACCTGATTGAACCCAACGGCGCCGTCTTTGAGCCGGGGACCTACAACAAGCTTTTCAGCATGCACGGCATCGTCATGGTGTTCTTCTTCCTGATTCCATCCATCCCTGCTGTGCTGGGAAATTTCCTGGTTCCCATGATGATCGGAGCGCGCGACCTGGCGTTCCCGAAGCTCAACCTGCTGAGCTGGTACGTCTTCATGGCAGGCGGGATTCTGGTCTTATATTCAGTCATCTGGGGCGGCGTGGATACAGGCTGGACGTTCTACACGCCGCTCAGCACGAGCTACGTAAACAGCAATGTGCTCTCGGCGGCCTTCGGAGTTTTCATCGCCGGGTTTTCCTCCATCCTCACCGGCCTGAATTTTGTGGTTACCATCCACAAGATGCGCGCGCCCGGAATGACCTGGTTCCGCATGCCCTTGTTTTTGTGGGCGATGTACGCCACCAGCATCATCCAGATCCTGGGAACGCCGGTGGTGGCCATCACTCTGGTGCTGGTGGCCGTGGAGCGAATGTTTCACGTCGGAATTTTCGATCCTGCGGTGGGTGGGGACCCGATTCTCTTCCAGCACCTGTTCTGGTTCTACTCGCACCCTGCCGTCTACATCATGATTCTTCCTTCGATGGGCGTGGTGAGCGAATTAATCACTTGTTTCGCCAAGAAACGGATTTTCGGCTACAGTTTTGTGGCGTTTTCAAGCGTGGCCATCGCCGTGATTTCCTTCCTCGTCTGGGGACATCACATGTTCGTAAGCGGCCAATCGATTTACGCCGGAATCATCTTCTCCGCACTCAGCTTTCTGGTGGCGATTCCGTCCGCCATCAAGGTGTTCAACTGGACGGCCACACTTTACAAGGGCTCCATTTCCTACCAGGCTCCCATGCTCTACGCCATGGGATTCATCGGATTGTTTACCATGGGCGGGCTGACGGGTCTCTTCCTGGCCACGCTCGCCACGGACACGCATCTGCACGACACCTACTTCGTCGTCGGCCATTTCCACTACATCATGGTGGGCGGCGCAGTGATGGGATATCTCGGAGGCATCCATTTCTGGTGGCCGAAGATAACCGGGCGGCTTTATCCCGACGGCTGGGCTCGTCTGGCCGCCGCCATCGTCTTCATCGGCTTCAACCTCACTTTTTTCCCGCAATACATGCTGGGGTATCTCGGCATGCCGCGGCGATACGCGATTTACTCGCCGGAATTTCAGGTGTTGAACGTGATGTCGTCAGCGGGTGCGTCCATACTGGCGGTGGGCTATGCCATTCCCCTCGTCTACTTGATCTGGTCGATGCGCTACGGTCCGGAAGCAGGTCCCAATCCCTGGGGCGCCAAAGGCCTGGAGTGGGAAACACCCTCGCCGCCGCCCACTGAGAACTTTGAGGAGATTCCCGTGGTGAGCGAAGAGGCCTACGCCTATGGCGCGAAGGAGGCCCACGTTGGCTGACCCTCACGCCTCCAGCGCCCTGGCGCACCAATTTGAGGACCTCGGCCAGCAGCACGAGTCTGCCAGCCTGGGCATGTGGATTTTCCTGGCCACGGAAGTCATGTTCTTTGGCGGCCTCTTTGCCGGTTACACCATTTACCGAAACATGTACACTGCCGGGTTCGTGGCGGGAAGCCACGAACTGAACGTCACGATCGGCGCAATCAATACCGCCGTACTGATTTGCAGCAGCCTGACTATGGCGCTCGCGGTGCGTGCTGCGCAGTTGGGAAAGAGAATACCCCTCGTCACTTTGCTCATTGCCACGATCCTGCTTGGACTTGCATTCGTAATCATCAAATTGACGCTCGAATGGCGCCACGACTATCTGGAAGGCCTGGTTCCCGGCCTCAACTTCACCTTTGCCGGACCCAATGCCAGATCCATGGAGCTGTTCTTCTGTTTTTACTTCGTGATGACCGGCGTGCACGCGCTGCACATGGTCGTGGGCGTGGGAGTGCTCTTCTGGTTGGTGGTGCAGGCCTGGAAAGGCCGCTTCGGCCCCGAGCGATTCAACTTCGTTGAGGGCGCCGGGCTCTACTGGCATTTCGTGGACATTATCTGGATTTTCCTCTTCCCCCTTCTCTACCTGATTGGAGGGCGCTACTGAATGCAGGGCCACGTCGTTTCGAAAAAAGTCTATTTCCTGATTTTCGCAACGCTCCTGGTGTTGACCGGCGTCACCACCGGCGTCGCATTCGTGGACCTTGGTCCGTGGAACACCATCGTGGCGCTCATCATCGCCTGTTGCAAGGCCACGCTGGTGATTCTCTTCTTCATGCATTTGCGCTGGAGCCCTCGCCTGATGCGCATCGTTGTCCTCTCGGCGATCCTGTGGCTTGCCATCCTGATCAGCCTGACGACAACGGATTTCTTCTCGCGCGATTGGACACCGGTTCCGGAAAGCTGGGAATCTTCCCTCTTGCGCGTGCCGCCGGCGCCCAACGGTCTGTTCCACCGGAATTGAGCCTCCCTCAATTACGGCTTCGCCCAGCCTGGGCCCAAGCAGGCTCAATTGCAATCGCCAAGCCGCCTTGGCTATAATCCGCCCATGCTTCTCACTGAGGAGCAAGACCCCTTGTCCCGCATTCGACTCCGGCTTTATGTTTACCTGCTCTTGCCGGTTGTAGTCTTCGCTCCAGCCGTGCGCTTGGAAGCGCTGCAAATCTTTGCCGCAAAGGCCAAGCCATCCGCCTCCGCTTCGCCCGCGGGTGAAGCGCCCAAACCGCAACTCATGAACGCCGATACCGACCCGGCTTTGCGTTACCCGGTTGCCGTCTGGGAATCCTCGATCAGTTGTGGGTGGCTCGACGTGACCCGCAGCTCCATCAGCTATTCCGTCGTTGAATCGTCAGCGCCGGTCAAGTCTCACTCCCCATCAAAGTTTGCGTCGCCAACCGGCGTCCAGTATTTCGCGGCTCCGTCGGCAGCAGAGGGTGGCGGGGAGTTTCAGGTCAACAAATCCGATCTCAGCTTCATCGGGCTGGTTAAGAATTTCCTGCGTGTTGGCTTCGCCCGGCGTTCCATTTTGCTTACCTACTTTCCAGTGGATTACTGCGGGTCATTGGGAAACAAGCCCCGGGTGCTCATGGAAATGGCGCAACGGCCTCCGGCGCCCGCCGCCAACGCCGCGATTCTAAGCGCCATCCGGAATTTCGATGGCGCGCTGGCAGAAGTGAGGCCACCCATGGCCCCGGCGCTCGATGTCAGCATTCATTCTGAGCCCGCTTCGGTGGAAAGGGGTCGCTCCGTTACTCTCATCTGGAATTCCAGCAACGCCACCAGCCTCGATCTCGAGCCGGGCATCGGCCACGTGGCAGCCTCTGGGGGAATTTCGGTCACGCCCCGGGATTCGACCACTTACACTCTCTCCGCGACCGGCCCATCGGGCGTGAAGACCGCCACCGCCGACGTTACCGTAACGCAACCCGCGCCCGCGGCCGCGCCCACGCTGGTTTTGATCGAGCCTTCCGCCGCTGAGGGCCAGACCGTCGAGGTCTCGCAGTCACCTCTCACCGTTCGCGGTGTGGTGATGGATGCACTGGGCATTCCCGTCGTAACCGTTAACGGGGTCCCCGCCAGCATGCGTCCCACCAGCGCCCAGGCCGCCCAGTTCACCTCCGACCCCATCAATCTTCAGCCTGGAGTCAACCAATTTGAGGTGGTGGCCACCAACAGTGCCCACAGTCAGGCCAAGATTTCGTTTGTCGCTCACCTCGCCGCGGCATCTCCGCAAGCCCCGCCTGCTGCGGCCGGGAACTCCAAAGGACTCAGCAAGGCTGAAATCCTCAGCCTCCTCGGGGGCGATGTCCCCAGCTCACGCGTGACTGAACTGGTGAAGGAGCGCGGAATCAAATTCGCTCCCACGCCCGACGATTTGAAGGACATTCGCGCCGCGGGCGGAGGTGATGATCTGATTGACGCCATCACCCAGGCTTCCTCTACAGGCCACTGAGCCTCGCTCACCTGCCCGCACGAATGATCACCGCAAATCCACAATCAGCGGATCCGTAAACGGCTCCGACGGGTAGCTCGCCCAACTCTTGGTCGTGGTCGAATACACTCGCACCACAATGGGCACGGACTTGCCGTCGGCACTCAGCTCCAATTTCGGAATCGTCCAGACATAAGTGATTGATTCACCTCCGTCTTTCACCTGCAATGAACTGCGGCTGTGAAAGGTTCCGCAGGGAGTCGTTGCTCCGCCTCCCAGCAAGAACATGGTGCAAGGATTGTCATCATGGGTCAGGGCATAACCCGTATCACCCTTGTCGATGCGCCCGTTGGCGTTCAGATCGACATAGATGACCGGCGAATCTCCCTTGTGAACGAGCAAAGTAATTTTGGCGATCTCACCTTTGCTTTCGTAATAGAGCGAAACGCCCGGAGTGGCGAGCAGAGGCTTAATCCCGGGAATGATCAGGGGTGGAGGGGCCGCAGGTGCGGCGGGAGTCTTGATGGCACGC
>JASIKV010000415.1 GCA_030049455.1 Terriglobia bacterium | reverse complement strand
TTGCCTGTAAAAATCCGTTCACAAACTTCTATTGTGCTGATAGGATTGTTGATGTATCGTTCTTGAGGTGCTACTTTGCTCAAATCGCGATGGAGCGATTTTGGGCAATCCGCGTTCAGAAATAAGTAAGGGAACGCGGGCGCTGGAAATGTTAAGAGATTTTAACAAACATTTACGGCCCCTCTTCAAACCTCTGCGCGGTTTTTGCGCATCTCAGCGTACCGTGGTTTGATAGCATGCACCTTTCCGGTGGTTTCTGCGAAGGGGAAGCTTCGCGGAGTTGCCAACGGCAAGCTTGCAGTACGAGGGCAAGCTTTGCCGCTAGACCTGCGGGTATTGTTGTGCGGGGCGGCGATTAGAGGTTGCAATTCCGCCGTGAGCCGACAGCAGTGCCGGATTCAGGAATTCATTCAGCCGCGTGGAATGGGCCACCGTTGTGTGGGGAGAGCGAACCGTTAATTGCGGAGAAGTCCCCAGCGCCGAGCTCCCTTACTTGGCATCAAAGTCAAAAACTAGAAGTGCGATCCGAAAACATCAAGCACTGATTTTATAAGGTTGCAACCGAGAGTGTGTAGAACCCGCCGGCAAGGCATGGGAGTGCGAAGCGCGCGGCCAGATTGCGCCCGCACCCAGCCCCTGCTGGCCGTGGGGTTTGCCCTCGGAAGACATTTGCTTGGGAAAGGGACACGTGAAGTGAGGCCAATTTACACCTTCCTGCTCGTTGCCTTGCTAATGGCGCCATGCGGAAGAGCACAGACAGCTCCGGCTGCGGCTCCCGCACAGAAACCCGCCGAGGACGAAAACACCTCCATCTTTAACGACCTGCCTTCCACCGAAGGGCCGACGGCCTTTGTGCAAGTCGAGGGAAACCACCACAACATGGGTGATGTGCTGACCTACGACTTCAACGTCGGCTACAAAATCAACAGCCACACCTCCGCGGATTTCGGAGCGCCGCTATACAGTACGCGTACTCCCTTCTCCATCATCTCCAAGGCCGACTGGCGGGATACCACCATTATCGGGGCGCCCTATATTGACGTGCGCTACGACACCAAGTACAAGCACGTCAACGTTACAAGCATTCTGACCGGTTCGGCGGGATTCAACATGGTCAAGACCTATTCCGACGGACGGTTTATGGTGGACTGGTTCAACCATTTTGACCGCAACTACCAGTTGTTGAATTACGATGTGCTGGTTACACCTTTCTTGAACCTGGGCGCAGGCACGGGAAGCGTGGACCGGCAGATCATGCCGCGGCCGTATGAGTTGGCGCGACCCTATGAAACGCTTGGAAACCTGGGCAACGGCGAGGCGGGTCTGGCCTTCACCTTCAAAAAGGTCTACCGGCTGGAGGCGTCGGCCTACGGACTAGCCCCCGAGGGGCCGCAAAAGATCTATAGCCGGCTGGTTTCGCCGGATAATCTGCTGGGCGGGGACGGCCATCACAACCGTTTTTGGGATGCGCTGTTTGAAACCAGCGGATATTACTACCAGACCTATGAAGGTCTCCCGACATATTACTACCAGCAGGGCGCAGGACCCTCCTGGCTGTCGCGCGACAACGGAGAGGGCGCCTATTTGACGGTGACATCTTTCAAGAAAGCCAAGAATCTCTCGCTCCAGCTTGGCTACACCAAGAGCGTCCGTTACGATTACGGTTCCGCCTTCATCATGCTGCGCTACAACTTCACCGGCCTGCTGCGGAACCTGACGATTGGCGAGTAGGTGCTTGCGCCTGCATTCCGTCCGGAGCCGCCCGGGCGGGATGGACGCTACGGTTAGCCGCCCGCTGGCGCCAAGCCGGCCTGTACGCGGGCGAGGCTGAGGTCATGACAAGGGGACGATTGAAAACAGTGAGCCGGTTGAGATTATTCCTCCTTTCTTTAGTGGTAGGTGTTTGCCTGTTGCAGTCCAAGCCGGGGCGGGCAGGCGTCCCGGTATCGGCGGAAAAAACGGAAGCGCCGCCAGCCCTCCATTCCTACCACGTCCCCATGAGCTTTGAGGAGAACCAGGGGCAGGTGGATGAGCAGGTCAAATACCTTGCGCATGGGCAGGGCTTTACGCTTTTTCTGACTCCTGATTCCGCGGTGCTGGGCTTGCGGAACGCGAGCGGGGAGAACTCCACCTCCTGGCTGCGGCTGGCGCTGGATCGCGCCACAGGTTCGCCTGCAATCAGCGGGCAGGATGAACTTCCGGGAAAGAGCAATTACTTTGTCGGGAAAGATCCGGCCCAATGGCGCACCCAGATCCCTACTTTCAGCCGGGTTCGGTACCATGATGTCTATCCGGGAGTCGATTTGATCTACTACGGAAGCCAGGGCCAACTCGAAAACGACTTTGAGGTGGCGCCCGGCGCGAACCCGGGCAGAATCTCCTGGCGGCTCGAGGGCGCGCAGCATGCCAGCGTCGATGCCGACGGCAATCTGATCTTAAGCGTAGGCGCCGGCGAAGTCAGTTTGCGCCATCCCCGGGCCTATCAACTCGAGGGCGGGCAGCAGCACGAGATTCCGGTGCAATATCGGGTGAGCGGCAAACGAGTCAGATTTGCCCTGGGGAAATACCAGCGGAATCAAAAACTGGTGATCGATCCCGTCTTGACTTACAGCACTTATCTGGGAGGCAGCGGAGGGGATGTGGCCTACGGTGTCACCCTCAATCCTGCCACGGGCGACGCCTATGTGACCGGTGAGACGGCCTCCACCAACTTTCCCACCAGCCCGGCGCTTCAGAATTACAATCCCACCACCGGGGTTCCCGATAGCCTTGGCATGCTGGGCCAGGGAAACGTCTTTGTAACCGAATTCAACGCTGCCGGATCGGGCATCGTGTTTTCGACTTACCTGGGCGGGAGCGGGCTCGACATTCCCTCGCAAATCTATTTTGCCGCCAATGGCAATCTCTTTATCGTAGGGTCCACCACTTCCAACAATTTCCCGGTAACACCCGGAGTGTTCCAGACCGTCTACGCGGGAAATCAGGATGCGTTCCTGACGGAGATGAAACCCGATGGTTCAGCCCTGGTATATTCCACTTACCTCGGCGGAACGGAAATCGATTACGGAACAGCGTTGGCGATTGACGCCTCAGGAAATGCCTATGTAACCGGGTACACGAACTCGATAGATTTCCCCACATTGAATCCCCTGCAACTCTCCAACGACGGCCTTTATGACGCTTTCGTGACGGAAATCAGCCCCACGGGGACGATGCTTTATTCCACCTATCTGGGGGGATCGCTTTCCGACTACGGAACGGGTATTTCCATTGGCCCGGGGGGCAGCGTCTATGTAAGCGGTTATACGTTTTCAACAAATTTCCCTACCCAGAATGCCCTGCAAAGTTCGCTGAGCGGCGGCTCTGACCTTTTCGTCTCGAAATTTGTTCCGGGGGCGACGGCCCTGGAGTTCTCCACCTACCTGGGCGGCTCTTCCATTGACCGGGCGTCTTCCATGGTGGTCGACGCAGACGGCGATGTCTTCCTGACCGGAGACACGCAATCCAACAATTTCCCCGTTACGTTCAATGCTTATCAGCCTTCGCTGGAGGGAACGGATAATGCCTTTCTCGCCGAGCTTTCCCCGGACGGAACCAGCCTGACTTTTTCAACCTACTTCGGCGGCAGTCAGACGGACCAGGCGTCCGCATTGGCATTGGACTCAGCGGGAAACATCTATATCACGGGCTTCACGCAGTCCAGCAATTTCCCCACGCTCGACCCCTTTCAGGCCATCCTGGGAATCGCCGGCGCCGGCACCTGCATCTCCACCAACTTGATTACCATACCCACCGGCACCCTTTGCTCCGACGCCTTCATCGCCAAATTCGCGCCTTCCGGCCTTCCCACGTATTCCTCCTTCCTGGGGGGAAATGGCAACGACATGGGTCAGAGCATTACGGTTGACTCGCTTCAGAACGCCTACGTGGCGGGAGCCACTTATTCACCCAATTTTCCCACAACGGCCGGCGCATTTCAGTGGACTTATCTAGGCTCGACAACATTCAGCAATGCCTTCCTTGCCAAGATCGGGCCGCAGGACGGCCCTTCCATTTCCCTGAATCCCCAGCAAATCAACTTTGGGAACGAACCCCTGGAACTTGCCACAAATCCGATTACGGTTACGCTGACGAATGAGGGCAGCACCGCCTTGAGCATCTCCAGCGTGGCATCCAGCGGTGATTTTCAGGTGACCAATAACTGTGGAACCAGCGTATCGGGCGGGGGCGGCACATGCACTCTCGAAATTACCTTTGATCCCGCCACCGTCGGTGTGCAGAACGATCTGATTGAAATCACCGACAACACGGGGCCCTCCGGGGCGAGCGCCACGCAATCGATTACCGTGACCGGCACGGGCGTTTTGACGGGAGGGTCGCTGGTCTTCACTCCCACCAAATTGACCTTCCCGGCGCAAACCGTGGGCACCACCAGCCCCAACCAGTCGGCGGTGCTGGTCAACAACGGCAATCAAGCGGTAACCATCAGCAGCATTACCGCGACGAGCGGCTTTGCCATTTCGAATGATTGCGGATCCAATTTGCCCATCGCGCCCGCAACTCTGAATGTGGGTCAATCCTGCACCGTTTCCATAAGTTTCTCTCCCGCCAGCACGGGAAGCGTTACGGGCAGCGTGATGGTTACATCCAGCGCCGTCAACGCCCCGGCGCTGACACTTTCCGGGACGGGGAACCCGGAGTTTACGCTGTCCACCAATGCCCGGTCCACGGTGCTGCTGATTGGCACTACGACCACGACATTTTCGATTTCCGCGGCCGGCCCCAGTACCCTGACGAGCCCGATTTCCTTGAGTTGTACTTCGGGAGCCGCCTGCACTTTTGACCCGGCTTCCATCGCCCCCGGACAGACGAGCACGTTGATCATATCCGACCTTTCTGAATCGACGGCGAATCCCCTGAATCTGGTGGTATCGGGCAGCATTTCCGGCGGAGGCATCGCGCAATCGTCTTCAGTCTCCATGACAATTTTCTTCGCCGACTATACGCTTTCTGCCACGCCCTCGGGAACCACCGTATCCGCAGGGAGCAATGCCACCTATACCGTAACGGTGACTCCCACGAACGGGTTTAATCAGACCGTGCTCCTGAGTTGCCCCAGCTCGTACCCGGGGATACCATTGGGGGTCATCTGCTATTGGAATCCCCCCAACCTGACGCTTACGGGCACGAATACGCAACTTTGGAGCACTTTGACCCTGACGACGACCACGGAATCGACGCGGCTGCTGCGCCCGCCGAATCACTTCCCGCCCGGCCCTCGGCGCTGGCTCATGATTCTGGCATTGGCATCGTTCCTGGGGGCGGTGGCGACGGGCTTTGGCCGGCGCGGCGCGTGGCTGCGTCCGCGCATCCGGCTGTCGGTTCTGGTATTCGCCATTGTACTGGTGAGCCTGGCCGCGGGGTGCGAGAATTATGTCAACCCGATTCAGATTACTCCCTTCGTGAATGGCACGCCCGCCGGCACCTATAGCATTGTGCTGACGGGAACATTGGGAAACACCAGCGGCGTCAGGCGCACCACTACGGTGAATCTCTCGGTACTCCCCTGAGTGCGCGGGAACGCCCGGCACCGCGAACTGCCCGGATAAAAGGCGCGGCGGGGCGCGGGATGAGCAACAGAAATTCAGAATTCGGATTATGACCAGGAGGATCGTCGTGAGCGGAAGGAAAGACACTGCCACCCGCGCCGTGGGCGCGAACCAAAGTAACGTGAAGAGAGGCCGGCGCCTCCCCTATTGCCTGTTGTTATTGGCATTTGTGCTGGGGGCCGCCTTTCTGCAAAATAATGCTGGCAAGGGGTTCCCCGCTTCCAAAACGCGCTCGAATTCCCAGTGGGCTCACCTCTATGCCTCCCTTCCCCTGAGCTTCGAAATGAACCGGGGGCAAACCGACTCGAAGGTCAACTATCTCGCGCGGGGACAGGGCTATACTCTCTTCCTGACAGGTCAGGAGGCTGTGCTGAGTATCCGCAACTCGCGCGCGGAGCGGGCCGGCCAGCAATCGCGGACGCCGGCGGAAGCGCTTCGGCTGCAATTGCTGGGAGCGAATTCACACCCCATCGTGAGCGGCGCGGATCCTCTGCCCGGCAAGGCCAATTACTTTATCGGAAACGACCCGGCCAAGTGGTACACCGACATTCCCACCTACGCCAGGGTGAAGTATACGAGCGTCTATCCCGGCGTTGACCTGGTCTACTACGGAGACAAAAGCGGGAAACTTGAGTACGACTTTGTTGTGGCCCCGGGAGCCGACGCAAGCGCCATCGCCCTGGGCGTCGCCGCACAGAACCGCACTCCCCTGCACATAACGCCCGAGGGTGACCTGGTGGTTAACCTTCGGGAGGGTGAGGCCACCTTCCATCAACCTGTGGTTTACCAGGAAAAGTCCCGGGGAAGAAACTCGAACGACGAAATCCGCGAGCCCGTGGAAGGCCATTACCTCCTGGACTCCCAGAATCACGTCCGCTTTGAACTCGGCCCCTATGACCACTCCCGTTCGCTGGTAATTGACCCGGTTCTGATCTATGGCACCTATATTGGCGGAAGCGGCGGCGATACGGGTTTTGCCATTGCGGTGAACTCCAGCGGCACCATCCCGGGCGAGGCCTACATTGCCGGGCTCACCAACTCCAGCAACTTTCCCACCACCGGGGGAGCAGCTTCCGTGACCTACGGCGGCGACGGCGACTGCTTCTTGTCGGAAATGAACAACACGGGAACCACGCTGATTTTCTCAAGTTATCTCGGCGGCAGCGGCAGTGACGCCTGCACGGCCCTGTCCCTGTCCAGCGCGGGCACGCTTTTCGTTACGGGTTACACAAGTTCCACCAACTTCCCGACCAAGGTTCCCGCAGGCATCGGTACAACTATTCCTTACCAGCAGGCAAACGCGGGGGGAACGGACGCCTTCGTCGCGGAATTCACGGCCACGGGGAACAGTCTGGTTTATTCCACCTATTTGGGAGGTTCCGGCCTCGACCAGGGCATGGGTATCGCCAGTGATACGGCCGGCAATGCTTACGTCACAGGCTTTACTCAGTCCAGCAATTTTCCCGTTCTTGCCGGCGCCTATCAAGCCAGCCTGGAAGGCTCCCAGAACGTTTTCATCGCGAAGATGAACCCCGATGGCACGGCACTTTTGTATTCAACTTTCCTGGGAGGCTCGCTGGCCGACGCGGCCCAGACCATTCAAATTGACGGCGCCAGCCCCCCCAACATGTATATTGCCGGTTACACCTTCTCATCGAATTTTCCAACAGCTTCTCCCATCCAGGCTTCTCTGAAAGGCGTGGAAAATGCCTTTGTCGCCGAATTGAATGGGGCCGGCACGGCTCTGACATTCTCCACATTCCTGGGGGGCGCGGAAAATGACGAAGCCAATGGGCTCGCGCTGGACGGCTCAGACAATATTTACGTCGTCGGCTCGACGACCTCCTCGAATTTTCCGACCACCTCCGGCGCTTTCCAGACTGCGCTCGCAGGTCCGGAGAATGCTTTTGTGACCAAACTGAACTCCGGCGGAACCTCCCTCGGGTATTCCACCTTCCTGGGTGGCAGCGTGAACGATCAAGGAATGGGTATTGCCGTGACTCCGGCCGGAAACGCCTTCGTGACCGGCCTCACCGAATCGAGCAATTTCCCGACTTTGAACCCTGTGCAAGCGATTCTTGGGGGATCGTCCACCAGCCTGCAGGATTGCGGGACCGCTCCCTGCCCCGATGCTTTTATCACTCAATTCAACTCAACGGGCAGTGCGCTCGTATACTCGACTTATCTCGGCGGCAGCGGATACGACTCCGGCCAGGCGATCGTGCTGGATGACACGGGCGACCCCTACATCACCGGTACGACCGTATCCACCAACTTCCCCGTGGCTACTCCCAATGCCAATGTCTATACGCCACCCTATAAAACGACCCTGACGGGAACAGCAGGCAATGCTTATTTCGCCAAAATCGATGTGGCCAACAATCCCCAGATTTCCATTCAACCCGGAACCGTTAATTTCGGCAGCCAAAGCATCAATATTGCGAGCACCGTGCAGAACGTTTATCTCGTTAACCCCAGCACCGCACCCTTGGTCATAACGAACATCCTGGTCGTTCCCGTGAACAATTCCACGACGGTTTATCAAATCAATGAGCCGGCCACGGGGGGCTGCCTCGGGACGCTGCCGCCCAACGGCGCTTCTTGCTATTTTGGCGTCACCTTTACACCCAATGCCACCGGCACGCAGAGCACCCTGGTGTACATCACGGATAACGCCGGGGGGACGGTGGGAGTTCAGCAAACCGTCAGCTTGACGGGCGTGGGCACGACGGCGGCCACCTCCGCCACGATTCAACCCTCCAGCCTCTCCTTCACCAGTCAGGCAGTCGGCACCCAGAGCGCCGCCCAGACCGTCACCATCACCAATAACGGCGTGCTCCCCTTGGCCATTTCCAGCTTCTCCGTCGGCTCAAGCCTGGACTTCACTGTGCTCAATCCGCCGACCACGGGGACCACGGCCACGACGCCGGGCTGCCTCTACGTGAACAACACACTGGCCGCGGCAGGCACTCCCGGAGGCATCACCAGTTGTTTCGTGTACGTTTACTTCAACCCCACCGCCAGCGGCACGCGAAACGCCACATTGAGCATCACCGATAACGCCACGGGAAGCCCGCAGGGGGTGGCACTGACCGGAATGGGGGTCGCGGCCTTCACTCTGTCGAGTCCCTCGGCGGAGCTCACCCTCATCGGGAACACCACCACCACCTTTGTGATTGAGGCAAATGCGCCACCCGGAAGCTTCAATGGCACCATTGCTCTTTCCTGCTCCGCAAATACCACCTGCTCGTTCAACCCCCCCACCATCTTCGCAAATGGTGGAACCGGCAGCACCAGCACCATGACGGTCAGCAACCTTACGAGCACAACGCCCAATCCTTATCCCTTTGTGGTGACCGGGACCAGCGGATCGCAGTCGTATCCTCTCAACATGACGATCAACTTTGAGGATTACATGCTGACCATTACTCCGCCGAGCTACACGGTCCAGGCTGGAGGAACGGCTACTTACACGGTATTTGTCAATCCCTTGTTTGGCTTCAACAATCAGGCCGTGACACTCACCTGCTATGCGTTCAGTCCCGTCATTGAAGACACTACGTGTCAGTTTCTCCCGACCGCGAAGCCGGTCACCAGCGGGATAAGCCCTGCCCAGGTTCAGCTCTCGATTACGACGGCGCACTATACTCCTCCGGTCCAAGCGCCGCCGTTTTTCCCCAAGGGCAAGCTTCCGCCCATTCTCTTCGGTCTTCTCACTCTCGCGGGGCTCGCCTCACTGGCCTTGGGCAACCGGCGCAGGGCCCGCGCAGGCGGCTGGGGAACGGCCTGGTTCGGAGTGCGGTTGGCAGCACTCAGCCTGATTCTGGCGCTTGATCTGGCGCTGGCCGCTTCTTGCCGCTCATCCACACTGACCACCGCAGGGACGGTGACGGGGAATTACCTGGTGACCATTCAGGGCGAGCTGGACTCCAATAACACGGTCAATCGCTACGCCTACACCGATTTGTCGGTCACCACCACCATCGGCACACCCACAACTCCGTCGCCAGCCCCGTAGTTATCGGGAGTTGGCAACGTGCCGCATCAGCACCGCAGCCGGGCCTCTCGCCCGGCTGTTTGGTTTTTGGTGGGAGCCGTTTGGTCCTGAATTCAGGACCGCAAAATCACGCCACCCGCTTCAGGTAACCGCGCGGATTGAAGGTAATGAGGAAGTACTCGCGGCTGGTGTCGATTTGAAAGCGCGGATCTTCACGCACAAATTGCTCCACTGCCCCCAGCGGACCATCCACGTTTCCCAGGCCGTCGCCGGCGCGAAAGAGATCGATCACGGTATCTTCAACAATCAAGTAACTGCCCGCCGCCACGAATTGCGAGTAGGCGCGCAGGTCTTTCAGCACGTGCTCGCGGGAATGATCGCCATCGTGAATGACCACGCCACGGCCTCCGGCGGCGATCTGTGCAACACGCTGAAGCGTCTCGGGCGCCAGGCTGTCACCGGTAACCTTGTGGACGCGCGGGTGCTCGATTGCAAAGAGTGAATGGTCGATATCCACGGCGATGACCTGACCGTGGCCGAGCAGGTCAAGCATGTTGGCCAGAAATTTGGCGCTGCCGCCTTCCGCGTTGCCGATTTCGATGACGAAGTCGGGCTTCACGTCGTAGAGAATCTGCTGGTAGACCCAGGCGTCCAGCACCATCTTGCGCGCGGTCGAGCCCATCCAGGTGACTTTATTGAACAGCAGTTCTTCGTGGTAGCGAATCATCCACTTGCGCAGGCCCAGGGCCCAGCGACGGCGATAATCGGCGCGCATCGGCCGCAACCACGTGGTCAGCTTCTTCAGGAAAAGTCCGGGATCGTTGGCAAGCAGCTTGGAATTGCGCCCGAGCCACGATTTTGGGGCTTGTTCAACTTTGTTGGTCATAGTGCCGGAGGAAAGTAAAGTCTCGCTTTCTTGGCGCAGTCTGGCCGTTTTCGCGCGCGCGGTAACGGGTTGCTGCGCGGCTGTCCCCAGCCGCGTTCCAGTCGCGGGTGAGGACACCCGCGCTACAGGTTCGCGGCAGCATATTTTACCACGGCCGAATCACATCACCGCCGGCCCGCCGCCTTCCGCCGGCTCGGCTCGATGCGCGAAGAGGGTCCAAAGCGGCCGCGAAAAGGCCCGAGTCACCATCAGGCCGGCGAGGAACACCACGCTTCCTCCCCCGCAGACCAGGCACAGATAAATAAAATTTCCACGCGTGGAGACCGGCGCGCGCAATGTCTGGCGAAGCAGCCACACGGCCAAAGCGGTGCAAGCCGTTCCCGCCACGACCTTGAGCGAGAATCGCCCAAGTATCGCGTCCAGCGTGCTGCGCAAGTCGCACAGATTTCTGCGGACCGCCAGGCCCGAAGTTACCAGCATGCTGGCGAGCATGCCAAGGGGAATTCCACGGGCTCCCCATCGGAATAAGCCCACAAAGATCAGGTCGAATCCAATGTTCAGGCTATAAAGAAGTATCGCCAGGCGCAGGTAGAGCCCGCTCTCGTGGCGCGCAAACAGGTTGAAGCTCAATATCCGGATAAAGGCAAAGGGCAGCAGGCTCCAGGTGTAGTAGAACAGCACCATGGCCAGCAGCAGCGTGGCCTGCGGCGTGAAGTTTCCGCGCTGGAAAGCCAGTTGAATAATGCTCCGGCTCAAAATCAAACAGAAGACCATCATGGGCGAAAGCAGCGCCAGGCTGATTCCCAGCGTGTCGCGAAAAATTCGGCGCTCCTCCTGATGCTCCTGCCGGGCCACGGCGCGCGAAAGGCTGGGCAGCGCGGCCGTCCCTACGCTGCCGCCCAGCAATTCCGCCATCGTGCTGATAATCCGGAAACCATAATTCAGCGCGGTCAGGGATCCGGCGGGCAGGAACGAAGCAATAATGCGCTCAAAAATCACCACTCCCTGCCAGCCAAGCGCGCCACCCAACTGCGCCGACCCGGATCCGCGCAGATTGCGAAAGGGCTTGCCGCCGGCCGAAAGCGTCAGCGAATATCGTGGGCGAAAAGACTTCAAAATCTGAAAGCCCAGGGCCGCAACCTGCAGCAAATATCCGGCAAGATATCCCAGAAAGATGCTCTGCGGGCCGAACCGGTGGAATCCCAGCAGGATGAACGCAATGCAGGTGCCGTTGCGCATCAGGCCCGTAGCGGTCGATAAAGCAAAGTAATGCCGGCTGAGCAGGAATGAGCGCAGCACCTCGCCGATTCCGGCCGGAACGATAATCAGGAACAACCAGCGCGAGAGTTCCGTAGCTTCTGTGAATTGCCCGCGCGTAAAGCCGGGCGCGATGCCGTGCACAATCAATGGAGACGCCGCCGCACCCGCCAGCGCGATTGCCCCCAAGCCAAGAAACAGCACGTTCCCGACATAACTCAGGCCGCGCCACGTCTCCAGCTCATCCGGGCTCGATTCGAGCGAGGCGAAAAACGGCACCAGCGAAAACTGCCCCGTCGCTCCCAGCAGATTGGTAATGATGTAGGGAATCGTATAGGCGACGTAGAAAGTATCGGAGCGCAGCGAAAGACCCAGGTTGGCGGCGATGCATGTCTCCACCAGAATCCCGCTCAGCGCGCCCAGCAGGCTGAAGAACGCCACCACCGCCGAGCTTTTCAGCATTTGCCCCTTGGGGTTCATTCCTTATTCTCTCCGGCCTGATTTTCTTTGGCCGCTGCGGTCCGCTGCGCTACTATCAAAGTGCATGACCACATCGGGAGACTTCGCAAGCACTGTAGCGGCGGTCTACGACCGTCGCCGGCGCTCGTAGAGCGCCGCTACAGTAAGGCCGGCTACAGGGGAGATTCTAACCAAGATGACCATGAAAGCTGTCTATCTTACCGGCCTCAGGCAAATGGAGCTGCGTGAGGCGCCCACGCCCCGCCTGACCGCGCCCACGGACGTGCTCTTGCGAACCGATGCGCTGGGCGTTTGCGGCTCCGATATTCATTATTACAAGGACGGCAAGATCGGCCCGGGACCGGCGGTGTTCCCGCAGGTGCTGGGCCATGAGCTTGGCGCGACCGTTGTGGAAACGGGCTCCGGCGCAGGGAACCTTCGTCGCGGCCAACGCGTTGCCGTCGATCCCCTGATCTGGTGCGGTGAATGCGATCAGTGCCGCAGCAATCGCCGCAACACCTGCCGCCGCCAGAAGTTTCTGGGCAACCCGGGCCAGTTGCCCGGCGGACTGGTAGAGTACCTCGTAATGCCCGCAGAGTGTTGCAGTCCGGTCCCCGACTCGCTGAGCGACGATGAGGTGGCGCTGGTCGAACCCCTTTCCATAGCCGTTTACGCGGTACAGATGGCCCAGCTCCGGCCCGGCGCGCGTGTGGCCGTGGTGGGCTCAGGCCCCATCGGCCTGTGCACACTGATCGCCGTGCGCGCGCTGACAGACGCCGTAGTACATGCCACGGACCTTGTTGACGACCGCGTGGCCGCGGCCCGCGCCTGCGGAGCCGTCTGGGCCGGCAACCCCGTACGCGAGGACGTCGCCGCTGCCCTCCAGCGCCTTGAGCCCCTGGGCATGGACGCGGTTTTCGAATGCGCGGGCGAGCAGGACGCGCTCGACCAGGGCGTCGAGCTTCTGAAGCCCGGCGGAGCTTTGCTGGTGCTCGGCATTCCGGAAATCGACCGCGTGAGCTTCAGCATGAATATTCTGCGCCGCCACGAGTTGCGCATCCTGAGCGTGCGCCGCCAGAACCACTGCGTCGAGCGCGCCATCGAGCTGATCGCCGCCGGCCGCGTCAACGTCCGCCCGCTCGTCACCCACCACTTTTGCCTGGAAGAAACCGCCCGGGCTTTTGAGCTGGTGACCGCGCGCCGCGACGGAGTGGTGAAGGCCATCATCCGCGTCGCGCCCGAGAAATGAGCGCGACGTCTTGCCGCGAGCCTGGTACTCAATTTGAATTTTGTAGCGCGTCCCGCCTCGGCGGGACCACCCGCGACGGTTACGCGGCTGAGGGCAGCCGCGCTACAACTCCGGACTGCGCGAAGCCGCCTCCAGGATTCAAACTGACCCACTACCTTGAGCTTTCTGCCCTTGACATCTCCTCAACATGCGCTGACCTTCATTTCCGGAAGGCGGCTCTTGCGGCTTCCGGAGATTCGCCG
>JASIKV010000414.1 GCA_030049455.1 Terriglobia bacterium | reverse complement strand
TTCACTTCACATTCTGAGATCTCAATAGTCTCCTGCTTTCCCCCGCCTTTGCGCCCGGGGCGTTGGAAAATGGGAGTCCTTTCCCTGGCCGCGCCCAACTGGAAGTCGGGCGGACTGCCGTAAGTGCGGTCCGCGGCCTTTCAGTAACCGCATTAAAACGCTCCGGACCAGCGCCCCCCGAGCTTCAATTGTTCGCTTGTATAATCGATAGAGTTCGATACCAAACTGAAGAGCCGAGGACTACAAATGCGGTGGCCCGCGCTACCGGCTTCGGAAAGGGGATCGCAGCCCGGCGGATGTTCGGTGAAAATGATTAGTGTAGGATGCGCAGCGTTTCTACAGGGATCGCATTAGTAGGTGACCTTCACTTGGATGGAGGTCATGACCGGCTTTCCCTTTACGGTCGGTGGGGCGAATTTCCAGCTTCTCGCCGCTTGCATCACCTGTGCGCCGATCCCATTGTCATCCGCTGTTTTTCTTACGGGGTTAACGTTTCCACTCGGATCAATACTGATGATAAAAACAACGGTGGCCCCCGCCGGGACATCCATGGCAGGCACCGAGAGGCTGCCCGCGGGTTTCAAGCCGCCCTCGATGCTTGTGTCCGGCATCATCTGGCCTTTCGACACCGGCCCGGACCATGCCTGGTAATCACCCGAGGCAAGCAGCTTCACGGAACCGGGTCGCGGCCCCGCCGCCGGCGTTGACGTCGCCGTGGTGGTGGGCTGGCTGGGCTGGGTTACAGGCGTTCTCGGCTGCTCGGTAGCCGCGGCGGCCTTCGCGGCAATCTTCTGCTCTACGGCCGCGTAGCGGTCCGCGGCTTCAGGTTTCTTTCCCAGCAGGGATTTGTACTCGTCCGACGCGCCCTTCAGGTCACCGCTGTTTTCCTTGTTCACCGCATCGGCAAATTTTTGGTCGTCACGTTGCGCCTCAATCTTGCTCTTGATCGCTTGCAGATGCGCGCTGGCCTGGTCTTTATAGTCGGGATTGGAGAGCAGGGCGTTGAATTGGGATTGCGCGCTGTCAAGTTGGCCGGAACTCTCGGCTTGCACGGCCGCATCAAACTTTTGCTTTCCCGCCTGCTGACTCATTTTGGCAGTGATCTCGGTGATGCGCTTTCCCGCCTCAGAGCCGAATGTTCCGCCCTTGGATTGAATCGCCCTGAAGCGATCCAGCGCGCCTTGCAGGTCGTTGTTATTTTCGGCCTGAACTGCGGCCTCAAAATCTCCCTTCAGGGCGGCATTGGCGGCCAATTCCGTCTTCATTTTTTGCAGCTCAGGTATGCGCGCCTTGGCTTTTGACGCGAATGGCCCGGTTCCATTGGCAATCTTGTCGTACTGGTTGAGGGCGCCGTCCAGGTCATTGCGGCGCTCGGCGTCCTCGGCGGCCTGGTACTCTCTCTCCGCGCTCAGATACTGGTCAATCTCCTCAATTTTGCTCTTTGCCTGCGGCGCCAGCGTGGAATCCTGAACGTTCAGGCTGATGACGGTTTGGAACAGGCCTTTTGCCTGTGCATAACGGTTCTGCTTCAGGGCCGCGGTGGCCTCCTGGAACGTCTTGCTTTCGATCTTGCCGACGTCGGTGCCCTGCTGTTGTTGTTTGATGACGTTGATCGCCCCGAGAGCCTGCTCCCTCAGCGGGTCGTTCTTATCGACATTATCGGCAACCTGGTTGTACTTGCTGATGGCCTCGTCCCACTGCTTGTTGTTTTTGGCGGTCTCGGCTTGATTGAAAACCTCCTGCCACCTCTGCTGAGCCGACTGCTGATTATTCCCGCCGCCATTATTCGTAATCGGAGGAGGTTCCACCACCGGCTTGCTCTTATGAAAAATCATGAACCCGCCGATGGCCATGACGAAAACCGCCACGATGACGGCGATCATGATCATGGGCGACTTCTTGGCCGGCTCAGCCTTGGCGATGACCGCGGGAGAAGGCAATGGGCGGGCCGCCACCGGTTTCTTGGGCTCGACCGCCGGGGGAGGCATCGCGGCACTTGGCGCCTGGGGCTTGCGCGCGGGCGGCTCAGGCGGAAGGGGAGGAGGCAAGACTTCTGGCGCGGCCGGAGCCTTCAACTTGGCCGTCGGCATCATGGACGTGGCGCTGAAGCCACCTTCCGCCGCCGGCGATTCGGTCACTTGCGTCGCCTGGAGGGGAGGAGGCACGTCGGGCAGCGTGGCATTCAATTCCGGAACCGGCGCGGGCACAGGCGGTGGAACCGGAGCGGGCGTCTTGGCGGTCGGCGCGGCTTCCGCCGCACGCGGGCTCGGACTCTGAAGGTTGCGGCGCAGTTCCTCGGCAAGATGCTCCAATCGCGCAGCCTCACTGAGCGGCGAGCCGCCAACAGCGGGCACTGCCACGGGAGGCGGCGGGGGCGTGGGAGCGGGCGCTGCGCTCCTGCGTTCGGTTGCGGCCTGCAGTTTCTCTTGAATCTCTTCCGAGTCCGGGTAGGACTTCTGCAAATCCTTCAGCTTGCGCTTGGCTTCGTCGAATTTCTTGCGGGCCATCAGCCGGTCGGCCTGGGCCAGAATCTCGCGGGCGCGCGCGTCGAGTTCCTTCCCTTTCTCTTTTTCCTTTGCCGGCGCTTGCACGGGAGCCTGCACAGGCACCAGCACGGACGCCTCCGAAGGTGCTGGCTCCTTTGGAATCTGGGCAAGCAGGTTCTTGGCCTGCGCGTTGTTGGGGTCGAGTTGCAGCGCCCGCTGGAATTCCCGCTCTGCGCCCGCCGAATCGCCGGCGCGCATGCACTTCTGACCCGCGCTGATCGCTTCACGCACCTGCCGCAGCCGATCGCGCTCCTGCACGGCCTTGGTCTTCAGGTCGCGAACCTGCGCGTTGGCGGGGTCAAGGTCCAGGGCCTCGCTAAAGATCCGAACCGCTTCCCCAAATTCGCCCTGGTCAAGAGCCTGCTGGCCCGACGCCACCATTCCGCCCACTCGCATCTGCTGGTCCAGACGCTGCGACTTCAGGTGGATCTCATTGGAGTCGGGGAACTCCTGCTGGAGTTCCATCAGGCTTTGCTGCGCATTTTCGAACTTCCCTTCCGCGGCGAACTGGTCGATCTGCTGCATGACTTGCTGGAAGTGACTCTCGCGCTCGCGGGAAACCTGGGATTGCCGGATCTGGGCCATCAGGCTGGTCGCTTGACTGTTTCCCGGATCCAGTTGCAACGCCTTGGTGAATTCCTGTTCCGCGGCGCCCATATCCCCCTGGCGCATGGCACGCTGGCCATTACTCAGGGCCTCGCGCACCTGGCGCAGGCGGTCACGCTCTTGCACCGCCCGTTCTTTCAGCTCCAGAGCAGCGGCATCCTGCGGATTTACCTCGAGGGCCTGGGTCAGCGCCCGGACCGCCTCACCGTACTCGCCCTGGCTGAAGGCGCGTTCACCTTCCTTCACCAGCCTCTCTGCGCGGATGAGGGGATCCAAAGAATGTAGCTTTTGCAGAATTTCCTGCGAATCAGGGAAGTCCTGTTGAATCTCCAGCAGGCGTCCCTGGGCTTCCTCGAATTTGCTTGCGGAAATCAGGTTGTCAACTTCCCACAGCACTTCCTTCAGGCGGAAATCGCGCTCGCGAGTCAGGCGGTCCTGCTGAATTTCGTGGAGGAATTGCGCCGCCTGGGCGTGGTTCTCATCAAGCTGAAGGACTTTGTGGAAGGCCTGCTCGGCCGTGGTCAGGTCACCCTGCTTCATCGACCTCTGGCCGTCGGTGAAGGCTTCCTGCAAATCCTTCTGGCGCTGCTGCTCGCGCAGAGCTTTATCTTTCAGATTGCGCGCCGCCGTGTCCGCGGGGTTCAGTTCCGCGGCTTCGGTCAGCATCTTGACGGCGTCGGCGAATTCGCCGCGGCTGAAGGCCTGCTCGGCCTCGGAAACCAGTTTCTTGGCGCGCTGCTGCGGCCCCACACGATGGATTTCCGACGACACCTCGCCGTAGAGCCTCTTGGCTTCCGCGTGCGTATTGTCCAGAATCAGGATTGCGCGCACCTTCTCCTGAGCGCCGTTATAATCGCCCTTGTCGCGCAAATCCTTGGCTTCCACCAGCAGGTCGCCTATAAAAGTGTGTTGCAGGCCGCGCGCAATGGGCAGCAGACCGCCCAGCATCTCGTCCAGCGACTGGTAGCGTTCATCAATGTTCTTCTTCAGACCCTTGCTAATGACCTGGTCCAGCTCGACGGGCACGCCCGGGCACAGGCGGCTGAGCGGCTCGGGCTCCGCGCTCAAAACCTTGGCGATGATGGCGGCGATGTTCGAGCCGTCAAACGCCTTCTTGTAAGCGATGAATTCGTAGACCACGGCGGTGACGGACCAAAGGTCGGAGCGGCTGTCCACGCGCCCGTCATTGATCTGCTCCGGCGAGGCATAATGAATAGTGCCCAGGAACATTCCCGTCTTGGTCAGGTTGGTGGATTCCAGGTGCACGATGCCGAAGTCCACCACCTTCACCACACCTTCGTTGGTCACCAGGATGTTGGCGGGCTTCACGTCGCGGTGAACAAAACCGTGCTTGTGCGCATGGTCCAGGCCTTCGCAGAACTGCTGCACCAGTCTCAACTTGGCGGCCAGGGGAATTCGCGCGCGGCGATTGATGATGCTCTGCAGGCTCTCGCCCTCAATGAACTCCATGGCGATGTAGGGCCGTCCGTCGGCCTCGCCGAGGTCGTAGATGGTTACAATATTCGGATGCTGAAGGGTGCCTGCGGATTGAGCTTCACGATAGAAGCGCTTGAGGATTTCTGGGTCGGAAACCAGCTCCGGAGTAATCGTCTTGAGCGCCACCAAGCGGTTGATGAACGGGTCGCGGGCCTTGTAAACTACGCCCATGCCGCCCTGGCCGAGCTCGGCGACGATTTCGTACTTCCCGATTTTTTGGACAACTTTCTGGTCCATCGGTCTTAACCAACCGCCCGGTCGATTTCCGTCAAAATCACGGTGATATTGTCGGGCCCGCCGTTCTCATTGGCTCGATTCACCAATGCTTGCGCTCGTTCCTGCAAACCTGCTTCCGATTCCAGGATTGCAACAATGTCCGCTTCGGAAACGACTTTGTACAGACCGTCGCAGCAGATCAGGATCAGATCCTCCGGCTCGAGGTCTGTCGAGGACATGACCACCTCGATTTCCGCCTGCGCACCCACGGCCTGAATCAGCATCTCGCGGATTTGGGGGTCCACGTTTTGGGCATCCTCGCCCCGCGACCGCAACTGGTTTCCGATGGTCTGGTCCTGCGTGAGGATCGCCAGCTTGCCCTGACGGAACAGATAGCAGCGCGAATCGCCAACCTGCGCCATTTCGGCATTTGCCCCGTGCATCAGCATCGCCGAGCAGGTGGTGCCCATGGTCAGATTGTCCGCGCAACTTTGCGCGTAGGCATAGACCGCCCGGTGCGCGCTTTCCACCGCACCTTTGAGATTGCCGGTAAAGTCTTCAGGTTGCCCATTGGTGGAGGCTTGCAACTGCGTGGCGACCTCCTTGGTAATGTTCTCAACGCACATGCGGCTGGCCACTTCGCCGCGGAAGTGCCCGCCCATTCCGTCCGCAACCACAAGCAACATCCGGCCCAAATCCACCGGCGATGCGCCCGTGGCGCTGTCCTGGGGAACGCCGTTGCCGTCAAAAGGAAGAACCAGGTGGCAGTCTTGATTATTGTGCCGGCGGCGGCCTGTGTCGGACACGTGGCCGAAGCGCGCGCACAGGCGCACTACACCCTTCTCCTCGCCGCTAACGGCCGATACTTCCGGCGCGCGATCTGCCACAGGCAGGACTCCTCCCGGACGCTACTCGATGTGTCAACCCGACTCAGGATACTGTACCATGCAAGTTTAACCCAAAATTCTGGAATTGCAAGCAATACACAATGCTATGGAAGGTAATAGTACCAAGGTGGGATTGCGGAAGAATCTTCCCTGCGCAGTTGTCTCGGAAATACCCGACCAGATCCCTCTAACCCCATTCAATCCTTGAGTTATCAATCTGAAGGGTTCTGCCCAGTCCTCTCCTTAGAGGGTCATGGAAGCAGCGGCACCGCCCCTCAGGCCGGCCGCCTGAAGGGCCGGGACGTGAGAAGGGCGGCCGTCATGAGCAGTAGGCTACCGAAGAACCCAATCGCCGTATGAGAAATTAGGGACAAACGGTTTTCCCACAGTCGGGAGGCGGTTTCGCCACCCTGCGCCGCTAAGTCGACCGGGAGGGGTCGTTGTGGGGGGTTCGCCAACCGCGGGAATCGCCGATGCTGCCGAGGTTGCCGATTCCCCAGGCATTCATCTGCGCTTTCCAGTGAGTATTGAGAATGATCTGAAAGCCGAGGTCGTCAACCAGGCGGAAGAAGGCCACCCATTGCACAATGAGGGGTCTGCTCCCTGGCGATTCCACCCCGACGATGTAGTCGGCGCCGGGGCCGGGGATGAAGGCGATGATGTGGTCGTCAATACCCGCAATGAAAGGGCGCCCCGCTTCGTCACTGTGGTGAATAACATCACGGGCGCGGCCCCTGCCCCGGTTTATACTGGAATGCACCAGGGAGTTGATCATCTGCCCCACCATGTGGACGCGGTTGCTGATATTGCCGAGCCGCTTGTCTTCCCATTCTTCCGTCTGTTTGTCCACGGCCTTCACCTGTTTACCCGCCGGCCCCACCATCACCGTGCTGCTCGACATGCCGGCAATGCGCCGGTCTTCGCCCATCGGCTGGTAAGGTATGGGTTTGTTGGCGGTGGCAAATGGGTGGCCGCCCGGCAGGGCATCCGATCCCCGCAAGCGCTTCAGCGGCCACACGCCGAACAAATCGTAATCCCCGGTGCAGCAATTCTTATAGTGTCCCACGGGATAAGCAGGGTAAGGATTCACCAGAGCCATGACCGGCTGGATGCCGTATCCTCCCACCACCACATCCCACGCGGCGCGCCAAACCACCGGCGTGCGAGGCAGCGCCTTGGGTGCGGAGTACAGCGCCCAAACCTCATCGCCATTTCGCCGTTCCTTGTGCACTACATAATGCAATTCCACGGGCCGCTGGACGTCACCCACCCAAACGTCGGAGTTCATTTGCACCGGGTCGATGCGAGCTTCGCGCACTTCCGCGTCGTTCCAATTTCGCAACTCCTGAAACCGTTCCTCGGTGAGGCAGATCTGCTCGGTGGAAGCCTTCCACTTCCCGGTTTTATCCCACGTGTCGCCGTGGAGTGAATGCTCGATGTCAGCCTTTTGCTTGGGATTATAGGCGGCGCCCTTTTTGTGCAAGCGCTCATCCAGGCAGATGAACCCCGCCATGGGACCGAAGTCGCAGCTCTTGCTCTTCATGCGAAAGCCCTTGGTGTCGTAGCCGCCGCGCATCAACCCCGTGCAAACCCGCCCCAATTGCCGGCTGCTGATGACGCACTTCTCCTGGCGTGCGACTTGCATGAAGACGCGCGCGTGCTCCCAAGGCATGCCCACCAGGTGGGCGGCATCCTCGTCACGCCGCAGTTTGCCAAGATTCGAGAAGAAGTCGTGTATCATAATTATAGCCTCGATTATTATGTGAAATGAAGTTCCTGGTGGAGCGTCAGAACGGAAAAACAGGTTGAAGCCCCCATCACGCATCTCGGGCGGTTAGTGCGCAAATCTCCTGACGCAGCCAACGCAAGTGCCCTCAGCGCGCGACCGCAAAGGCTCGGAAGTTTTAAGTTAACCCTGTCAAGCAAGCCTATTGTACGCCCAAGAGGTGGAGTGTCAATCCGTTCTTCGGCCGATACTCCTTCCAGAAACTTTTTCCACGCCAACCTGGTCTTCCCGCACAGGTCTCCCCAAAAACTCTCCTTCACATCGCTCAGAAATGTTGAAACTGCTCCGCAATCGGGATTACTCTCACCATAGGGTGTAAGTCTCCTTTTTCTGAGGATCTGGTTTTAGGTCGTTAGCCCAAAACCAACTTATACCCTCCTACTTTTACACAGACATAATTACGTCACGCGACACGGGTGCGCGACCAGAAGCCCCGCTGTTGACCACTGCTTTTAGACGGAGGGATTATGCAAACTTACAAGCGCAATGCGCTGACGGCAGGATTTGCGTTGATCGCAAGGAAATCGTTTTGCGTTGCGGTGGGACTATTTTCAGTCCTGGCCTTGACTTTGCCAACGCCGTCGTTTGGGCAAACCGCTCCCTCGTGGATCCAACTGAGCCCCACCCCGGACCCAACCTATGGCAGTCCCGGAACCAGAACGTACCATACTGCGGTCTACAATCCGTCCAGCAACAGGATGATCATTTTTGGCGGCGCGTCGGACGGCCTCGGCTACGATCTGCTCAATGACGTTTGGGTGCTGTCGAACGCCGACGGCACGACGGGCACGCCCGCGTGGACGAAACTGACACCTTCGGGCGGGCCAGGCGCCCGCGAGCTCCAACAGGCTGCCTATGACGCCGTGAACAACATCATGATCATCCAGGGAGGATATGATGCCCCTGGGAACTGCGGCGGCGGGCTGGGCGATACATGGGTGCTGAGCAATGCGGACGGGACAGGAGGAACTCCGGCATGGACGCAGTTGCCTGCCAGCGGCCCGGGGCTTCGTGGCGCCGTTCTCGGTTATGATTCCCCGGACAACATTCTGATCCTTTGGGGCGGGCAGGCCGGCGGCTGCGGGTCGGTCAACGACACCTTATGGGAGCTGACTTATGGCAATGGTCAGGGCGGCACAGGCCAGTGGACGCAGCTCTCTCCCGCCAATTCATTGCCCTCAACGGGTTTCAATGACGGCCCGGGAGGTTTCGACCCCAACACCTCGCTCTTTATTGGAGTTGGGACCGACAATGGTCAATATAACGACATGGCGCGTTTGCTGAGCGGAGCCGTGCCGGTCCCCTCATCGCCTACCTGGACCAACCTGATTCCCGACTGGTCCACTCCCGAATACACGACGGCCCCCGAAGCGGGAGTATACGACCCGACGACCAACGTGATCATAACTTGCTGCGGGTATGACGCGAGTTTGCAGCAGGTCGCCGCCGAAACTTGGTATCTGAATTACGCCAATGGCCAGGGCGGGACGGCGACATGGAACGAGGTAAGTCCGAGCGGCTCGCTTCCCCCCGCGCGGCAGAACAATTCTACGGTCTACAATCCCGTGTCGGACCGGATGATCATCTATGGGGGCGTCAATGCGAATGTTTCTCTCGGGGATGTCTGGGTTCTGGTCTCCCCATTGCCCACCACCACGACAAGCTTGACTTCCTCCGCCAACCCCAGCGCCCTGGGTGATACCGTGACGTTTACTGCCACGGTTACTTCTCCCAGCGGCGTACCGACCGGGAGCATAACTTTTGCAAACGGGGGGACGGCTCTGGGGATGGTAGCCCTCAGCTCCGGCATGGCGGCCCTCAGCACGAACTCGCTTCCGGCGGGGGCAAACAGCATCACCGCCCAATACGCTCCAGGCGCATCGACTTTCTTTTCCAGCGCCGGGTCTCTGACCCAAAACGTCATCTCCCTATCCGACGTTCCGCTGCTCAACAGCAACAACACCTTTTCGGGCAACCAGACCATCAACGGCACGGTGACCGCAAATTCCTTCACCGGAAATTTGCTGGGCAGCGCCACCGGCCTGAACTGCACCGGCTGCGTCACTGGCACGCAACTGGGCGTCAGTTGGGCTTTGGGTGATTCGCCCGGAGGCAATGCGGCTACAGCGGACAATGCCCTGGCATTGAATGGCCAGCCGTTCAGCTATTTTGCCCCCGCCGCCGGCGACCCGAATTATGCGCCGGCCAGCGGATCGGCAAACTATGTGCCAATCTCGGGCGGCACGTTGACCGGTTCGTTGACCGTGCCGGGGATTTCGATCAGTTCGGGCAGCACTTTGGTCACTCCGGAAATTGATGGGCCACAGCCCGGCTACCCGACGCTGAATCTCGCCATCAATGCGGCAAACGCAACCACTGGGGTCATCCCCGGCGGTTCGATCGGCATAAATGCGGGGTATGGAACCGGCCCGGGAGGAAATGTAACCCTCACTGCCGGAGCCGGCGGCTCATGCTCCGATTGCGGGCAATCCGCTGGCGGCAGCATCATCCTCACTCCGGGCGCTTCCGGAAACGGCGGCGGCAGCGGCGCCATTCAACTTAATGGCGCGACAACAGTCAGTGGGAACCTGACGGCAAGCTCGTTCACGGGGGACGGCTCGGCTCTGATTAATGTTCAGGCCGCGGCCCTTTCCTCCGGCGCAACGATTCAAGGTTCGCAGGTGAGCGGCGCAGTGGCGAACGCGACGAACGCGGTCACCGCCGCCAGTCTGACCGGCAACATCAACGATTCGCAGGTGAACAACCTCACCACCGACCTCAGCAACGCCAGCGCCGCCGCAGTGAGCACCGCCGAAGCCTTCTCCAACAGCAGCTTCCTGCCCCTTGCCGGCGGAACCCTATCCGGCGCTCTGAGTGTAAATACGGGCGACGTGGCTCTCGCCAATGGGAATCTTGACCTGCCGCAAACCTCCGGCCCCACCTCCGGCGTGCTGAACCTGGGCGGTTCTCCGTTCCTCTCCGCTTACGGCACCCAGAACACATTTGTAGGCACGGGCGCGGGCAATTTCAGCATGTCAGGCCAAGGCGGAAACACGGGCGTAGGTAACAGTGCCCTCTCGACGGACACCACGGGGAACAACAACAGCGGATTCGGAGTCGATGCGCTCTACTCCAACACGACGGGCTCCTATAACACCGCCGTCGGCGCAGCACTGGTGAACAGCCTGGCCGGGTCATCCGATACGGCGGTGGGTTATCAGGCCTTGAATAACAACTGCAACTGGCGGCTCGTTTCCAGTTGCGCGGCGAATTACAACACCGCCGTGGGATACTTCGCGGGCGTTACTGTCGATCAGGGATTCACGGGGAACGTCACAGGCGCCAGCGACACGTTCCTTGGTACCTACAGCGCTACCGGCTCCGGGAATCTTTCGAATGCCACCGCCATCGGGGCCAACGCACTGGTGGGAGAAAGCAATGCCCTGGTGCTGGGGAGCATCAACGGGGTGAACGGCGCCACCTCCAGCGTGAATGTGGGCATCGGGACGACCACGCCGCAGGCCACACTGGAAGTGAACGGTACTGCGCAGTTCGACAGCACGGTTACCTTTGCCCCCGGCCAGACGTTTCCCGGCAGCGGCACAATCACGGGGATTACGCCGGGGACCGGACTTTCCGGCGGCGGAACGAGCGGGGCCGTCACCTTGGCCAATACAGGCGTGCTTTCCCTCACGGCCGGAAATGGAATCACCAGCACGGGCGGACAGACGCCGACGATAGCTCTCAACACCGCCGTGACGGACGCGCGCTATCTCCAGTTGACGGGAGGAACGCTGACAGGAAGCCTTGCGGCCACCACCTTCAGCGGCAACGGGGCCGGCCTGACGGCGCTGAATCCGGCAAACCTGAGCGCCGGGACCGCGGGCATCAACATTTCCGGGAACGCAGTCACGGCCA
>JASIKV010000413.1 GCA_030049455.1 Terriglobia bacterium | reverse complement strand
GTCCTGAAGAACGTGCAGCAGCTTGACTTGAATCGAACCCGGCACGTCGCCGATTTCATCCAGAAAGATCGTGCCCTTGTCGGCCAGCTCGAATCGCCCCGGCTTGGTGGTGTTGGCTCCGGTAAAAGCTCCCTTTTCGTAGCCGAAAAGCTCGCTTTCCAGCAGATTCTCGGGAATCGCCGTGCAATTCACCTTCACAAACGCTTCCGAGGCGCGCCGCGAGTGCTGATGAATGGCGCGCGCGATCAGGTCCTTGCCAACGCCGCTTTCGCCGCCCAGCAGCACGGTGGAGTTGGTGGGCGCCACGCGCTCAACCGTGGCCAACACCTCCTGCATCTTGGGGCTGTAGGCGACGATGTTACGAAACTGGTAGCGCTGCCCCAGCGCCTCACGCAGCGAGCGGTTCTCCTCCCGCAGGCGATGGACGTCCAGCTCCTTGCGGAGGATGAGCTTGATCTCCTCCATGCCGAAGGGCTTCAGAACGTAATCGCTGGCGCCCGCCTTCATGGCCTCGACCGCGGTTTCGACCGTGCCGAATGCGGTCATGACCACCACGGGGAGTGTGGCGTGGGTGCGTTTGATGGCTTGAAGAAACTCCAGCCCGTTCATGCCGGGCAATTTCAGGTCGGTTACAACGGCGTCAAGCTTTTCCTGGCGCAGAATGTTGAGCCCGGCCTCGGCGTCGGGCGCGGTCAGGACGGTGTAACCCTCTTCGGTGAGATTCAGCTCCAGCAGGCGCCGCATTTTGGCTTCGTCTTCGACGATAAGGAGGGTGGGCATGATTCCAGAATTGAACGGCGCCTTCGCCAACGACTACGCCAACTCACCCGCGTAAATCTTCATGATCGTCTCAAGAAACTTCAGGGCGTGCTCGCGGGGCCGCTGGAAGGAGTTGCGGCCGATGATCGACCCGAAGCCGCCGCCGTCGCGGATGGCGCGGGCTTCATCGAACACGGCGTCATCACTGTCCTTCTTGGGGCCGCCGGAGAAGATGACGATACGATGACCGTCAAAGGTGGCCTGCACCACGTGCCGAACGCGCTCGGCGAGCGTGGCTCGCGGGACGTTGGCCTTCTCGTAGGCTTTCTTGGCCTCTGGCTGCTCCAGGAAATCGGTGGGCAGTTTCACTTTGATAATGTGCGCGCCCAGTTCCGCGGCGATATGCGCAGCGTAAGCGGCAACGTCCAGCGCCGTCTCGCCTTCCTTCGAAAGGCTCGACCCGCGCGGATACGACCACACCACTACGGCCAGGCCGCGCTCCTTCGCTTCCTCTGCGGCGGCGCGCAATTGCTGGTACATCTCCTGAGCGTGCGCCGAGCCGGGATAAATGGTGAAGCCGATGGCCACGCAACCCAGGCGCTGCGCGTCCGCCACGCTGGCGGTGACGGCGGGGATGGGATCCTTTTCATCGTGCAGCAGGTCGTGGTTGTTCATCTTCAAAATCAGCGGGATTTCACCCGCATGGCGCGCGGCCGCGGCCTCAATGAATCCCAGGGGAGCGGCATAGGCGTTGCAGCCCGCCGCCAGCGCAATCTCGAAGTGGTAATTGGGATCGTACCCCGCGGGGTTGACGGCGAAGCTGCGTGCCGGTCCGTGCTCGAACCCCTGGTCAACGGGCAGGATCACGAATTTTCCAGTGCCCGCCAGTCTTCCCGTGTTCATCAGGCGCGCCAGATTGGTCTTCACGCCCGGATTGTCACTTTCATACCAGCTCAGAATTTCCTTCACGCGAGCCGTGTTGCCCTTTGTGAATGGGTTTGAGGCCGCGCTGGGTGTTGCTGTTGCCATTTCTCTACCTCCAAAAAATTGCTGTGAAATTTGTCCAGGTATTGATTATGAATTCCGGTCAGTGGGTGCGCAAGGAGAAATTTGGCAGGCACAAAAGACCTGCGGAGGTGAGGGGTTTATCCCAAGAATCAGGGCGTGATACGCCGTAGGGGCGGATTGCGAACCGCCCCTACCTTCAGGAGCCTAGTTAAATTCTGCGCTACTGGCTTGCTTCGGTGCACTTCGTTGAAGCAGGTCCATGGGCGGTCATTTTTCTGCCGATCGAGGTCTGGGCCTGAGCTTCGGTCATGGGGGTCAATTCAAAGTGGATTTTCTTGCCGAGGCGCAGCGCATCAATGCGCAGCGGCGCGGGTGACGGCGGATTTAGAAAGTTTTCCATTTGCTCGCGGGTGATTTGCTTGGCCGGCTGGCCGTTCACCGCAAGAATCGCATCGCCCACGTGCATCCCCGCCGCGAATGCAGCGGAGGGATAGATGACATCCTGCACAAGCATTTCTTTGGGGTTTACGAGGTTGGCCAGTTGGATTCCCGCCCTGTACTCGCCCATTTGCCTCGGATGTGACATCTCCTGAGCATGACTCGTGATTCCAAAACCCGAGTCCAGCCACTTCGCGGTATCAATCTTTATCGTTTGGTCCGTTGCCCCTCGCCGGACTCGCAATTCGATTTGGCGCGCGTGGTCGTCCGGCTTCAGCACCAGGTCGCTAAACTGCTCGGGGCTAAGGCCTGACACCGAATGGCCGTCCACCTCGGTAATTTCATCACCAGGAAGCAGGCCGGCTTGAAAAGCCGGGGAACCTGCTTCAATCAGGAGTACGACAACCTGGTAGGGATGCTGGAGAACCAACGGAAAAAAGCCGGGATCGTAAGCAGATGAGGTAAACCTGACCCGGGCCGCAAGTCTTGAGGATAAAGGATCGTTCAAAACCTGTTCGAGGCGCTCAAATTGATCTTCGTCCGTGGCGCTGGGCAGCCAGAAGTCCGCTGCCAGCTTGAAGCCATTGCGTTTGCCCAGCGCCAGCTCGAATTCCCTGAATGCTTGCAGCTCCTGCAGACTTTCGCTGGTTGGAACCAGCATCAGCCGATTTCCATCGGGAAAAATCGGCAAGTGAACCCATTTCTCCTTACTCAGCGCCGCGAGCTGAGTTTCTTTGACGCGGTCGAGATGGAAATCTAAAACCTGTTCGCCGCGGGCAATCTTCAGATCCAAGGGCGTGGGTTTCTCGGAGACAACTCGCTTGATGATATCGTCGAACCCTTGCCCGGATGTGGGTGTACCATTGATGGAAATGACGTTGTCACCCGGGCAAACGCCTGCTTGGTCCGCCGGGCTTGAAGGCCACGCTCTGCGGACCAGCAAACTTCCTCCCGGCCCGCTGCTGGCAATGATTCCGGGCACGTAAGGGTCGCACATGCCGAAGTAAGAGGGCGCCTCGCAGGGCGCGGCGGGTGCGGCGGCGGTCTGGCCGAAAAGTAATGACCACGACGCTAGCATCAGCGCTGCCGTCACCGCGAATTCTTGCTTCATCGTCATGGATTTTTGTGGTAGCGAGAGGCCGTTGTGGCACGGGCTTCCAGTCCCGCCAAAGCGGGAGCGCCGGTTAGAATCCCATGTCAAAAGCGCGAGCTACTTGATTCCCACCACCATGGAATCCGGACCCATCAACCGCTCAACGCGCGTTGCGCGGAAGCCCACTTCCTTCATCCAGCCCATACAATCTGCGCCGGTATAATCGAACCCGCCCGGGGTTTCAATGAGCATGTTCAGGCTCATCATCAAGCCGAACGCGCTTTGCGAGCGGTCGTCGTCAATGACCGCGTCATAGGCCACCACGGCGCCTCCTGTGGAAATGGCCTCAAAGGCCTTGCGCAGCAGCATCTTTTTCTCCTCCAGGCTCCAGTCGTGAAGAATGTGGCCCAGGGTAATGACGTCCACCTTGGGGAGCGGTTCTTCGAAAAAATTGCCGGCTTGAAAGCGCACGCGCTGGCTGAGCCCGTGCTGCTGGACGTACTCTTCAAAAACCGGCCCCACTTCGGCCAGATCGAATCCCACTCCGGTAAGATGCGGATTGGCGAGAGCGATTTGCACCGCCAGATCGCCCTGGGCCGTGCCCACGTCGGCAAAGGTGCGGTACTGCTTCCAGGAAATTTTTTGCGCGATGGCGAGGTTTGCGCCGTGGCTGATCCCGGTCATCGCCGCCAGAAAGGACTTCAGCCGCGCGGGATCGGCATAGAGCGCTTCGAACGGCGATTCGCCGCCTGCGTCCCTGGACTCGTTCTGCTGTCTGCCGGTGCGCAACGCCTCCGTCAGGTGGCTCCAATGCCCATACAGGCGCTGGTTGGCCATTTCCAGAATTCCGCCAATGTAGCTGGGCTTGTGCCGGTCGAGATAGAAATCGGCTGCGTGCGAGTTGGAGTATTTCCCTCCGGCGCGCTGCAGGAACCCGAGCGCCACGAGAGTATCCAGAAAATCCCGCGCTGATCGCGGGTGCAAGCCCAGGCGGCCCTGCAGCGTCTCCAAATCTTCCGGCTGCCCGGCGAGTTCCGTGAAGACGCCCATCTCTACAGCGCTCAGTAAAGTTTTGGAAGCCCAGAAGCCCAGACCAACCTGCATGATCAAATCTGGGCTCGGCGGGTTTGTGGACATTTCAGATCTCCTTCGTATCAGAAAAGAATAATCGCGGCCATCGCGGGTGCCCCTGCGGGCGCAGGCATTATAGTCCACAGGGCGGGGGTTCGAGACCGCGAAAATGGCAGCGGCGCGGGTCGCGCGCGTCG
>JASIKV010000412.1 GCA_030049455.1 Terriglobia bacterium | reverse complement strand
TGTTGCGCGTCAGCTCCTCGGCCTGCCCGCGCATGATGTCAAGGACTGAACTGACCAATTGCGTGGCGCGGCGTTCCAGATCGGCAAGCTTCGGGTCAGCCGCGGCAGCCGGTGAAACCGCCGGAAACTGCCGCGTGGCCATTACCGAAGAAGGTGGAGCGGCAGGAAGCGGAACCGGCGCACTCAAGGGCGGCGGTGCAGGCGCAGCGGCAGCAGGAGGCGGCAGAGGCGCTGCGACGGGAGCGGGTGCGGGAGGTGGCGCAAGTCCGGCCATCTGATTCAGGTTCGCCAGGCGTGCCGCCAGTGACGGCATCTGGCGTGTGGGCGTCACGGAGGCGGGCACCGCGGGAATCACCGCCGTCACGGTACGCGGCGAGGTCCCGCCAGGCGAGGCCGAGGGCAGGACGGGAGCGGGGATGTCAACTTGCGTCCGTCCCTGCACCATGGTCTTGGCGACCATTTCCCAGTCCGCCGGCGGATTGGGCACGCCCCACAGATTCTGCGGCTTGATCAGTTGCACTGCGATTTCGTGTCCCGCCACTCCCGGCGCGGGATCCCAAACTCGCACGCAAACCCCCTTGCCGGACGTTCCGGCCTTGGGGCACTCAATGTTTACGAGCATGCCCACAATGATTCGATAGGAGGTCCGGACCTTGCAGCCGTGCAGATTCACCGTGATCGTCTGAGTAAATTCACGAAAGGGGGATCCGCCGGCATCCTTGCCGGCAAGCAGCACCGTGGTCGTGAATTCAATTCGGGTGCTTCGCCTGCGGCTGGCAAGTGCATCCTGCTGATCAGTCGATTTGGAGAAAGGGTGTTTATCCATATACGACCGGCTAATCGTTAGACGGTCGCTCCGAAATCTGCCGTTCAGGGCCGGGATCTAATCTTTCGTTGGATCGCGCCGGAGCGGCAGCGGGCAACGCCTCAGCTCGCAGGCTTATTCGCTCGTTCCATTCTACCGATTGCGGGCTGTCGAAGCAATTACTCCCTGCAAGCGCTTCCCGCATCCGCCTGCGCCTGACGCCTGGAACAAACTACCGAAGCATACTTCCCAATCCACCTGCTTGGCAAGCGTTGAGTCAGCAGAAGTCGATTGGCGTGGCGCTCCATGAGCGTCGGCGGCGGCACCGCCCTGGCGGCGCCGCTAATATGATTCCAAGGGTCCGATGAATGGAGTTGATCGTACCAGAAAGCTGACATTTTCCGACTAGCCCGAAAGTACTTCCTGGTGACAAGTACCGTCTGACTATGGTGGAGGACCCCGGCAAGTGGTCCTATATCACTGATTTCAGGTTACTCGCCGGGACCGCTGACCCCGGATTTGTGGCAATCAGGATGCATGTAGCAAGTGCGAGATGAATGAGTGGTGCAACTTGGCAGGCATGAATGGGTTCTAAGGGAAAGGGTGGTCAGCGGCCACAGGAGGACTCCCATGAAGGTCAAAACTCTAATTTGCAGTGGCAAAGGCCTTGATCCGTACCGGTTCGCTGATATGAATTCGCTGGCGTTGGAGATTGCCTCAGAGTTTGACATATCCTATGCCGCGGTCCACCCGCAGCTTACCACCGAGGGTGGAAATCAGGTCCTTCAGGAAGTGCTGCGCTCCGCCGAAGATGATTCGGATACTTACGTCATGGTTTGCGCGGGCGCGGATGACGCTCGAACCAGGCTCTTCAAGCAGGCCGTGTGCGATGCAGAATTCGATTCCAAGAACTGCCTTTCTGCAGACTTGCGCGAAAAGATCAGCGACAGCATTCTGGAGCGAATTGGCGAACGATTGAGGAAGCAGGCGGACTCGAACTACTCGCGCCACTGATGTTCCCGGCAGGGCGACAAGCTTGGTGGTGTCGGCACGGTCATCAAGCGTCAAGCCGCACGGATTTTATCGAGACGGCAAGTTTAGTGGTTCTAAAGATCACCTCCCGGATGCACTCCTTCCGCCCTGCGGAATGATTCTCCTCCCTTTCACCGATTGCCTATTATTTACCCTTTGGGCTGCCAGATGGTCACCCCATCGCCTGAGCCTTGCATGACCCCTAAAAACCAGATTGACGCATCTACATCTGGCATGTGCTAAACTCAACTTATATACTTGAGTATTGAAGATTTTGAAATGAGCAGCAATAGGGCACATTGCGCTGAACAATCGTCCGCGCTCCACCGCATTCTGGGCCTGCCAATTCCGGCCGAGCGACCCACCTCCAGCAGACGAAGATTGGCCTTGTGGCGCGACTCGGTGAAATTTGTTCCTCGCCTCCTTTTCACGACACTCTGGTTGTTCATCTGCCTGGGTTCCTCCGCGCTTCCCTCACTTGCACAAGCCAGCGCCGTGCGCGCGCGCGTGACTCAACCTGTGAACCCGAAGGAGCGGGTCACTCTGCGCGGAAATGTCCATCCCCTGGCGCGGCCGGAGTTTGACGAAGGCCCTGCGCCGGATGATATGCCGGCAGAGCGCATTCTGCTGGTGCTACAGCGCAGTGCGGAACAGGAGGCGGCGCTGCGAAAACTGCTTGACGACCAGCAGACCAGGTCATCGCCGCGCTTCCACCAGTGGCTGATGCCGGAGCAATTCGGGCAGCAATTCGGCCCCGCCGATTCAGACGTGAAGGCGGTAACCGATTGGCTTACGACGGAAGGATTTGATGTTCGCAACGTGTCCGCCGGCCGCACGGTGATTGAGTTTTCGGGTACGGCGGGGCAGGTGCGCCAGGCGCTGGGAACGGAGATTCATCGATACACCGTGAACGGCCAGGACTACTGGGGCAACGCCAGCGACCCGCAGATTCCCTCCGCCCTCGCGCCGGTTGTCGCGGGCTTTGCCTCGCTCAATAACTTTCCGCGCAGGTCAAAGCCGCAGGTCGGCGCATACTCCCAATCGAAAGACACCGGGGAAATCCATTCGTTCTTTACCTTGACTTCCGGCACCACGAATTACTATGCCGTCGCCCCCCTGGATTTCGCCACGATCTACAACGTATGGCCGCTATGGGATACCGGCGTGAATGGTACAGGTCAGACGATCGCGATTGTCTCCGACTCGAACATTTCCCTTTCCGACCCGGAGAGCTTTCGCACTACCTTCAGCCTGGGGGTGAACGACCCCCAAGTCATTCTTGACGGTCCCGACCCGGGGATCACCGATGACGAAACCGAGGCCGACATCGACGTCGAGTGGGCCGGAGCGGTGGCGGAGGATGCCACCATCGATCTGGTCGTTTCAGAGACCACCGAAACCACGGCGGGAATCGATCTTTCTTCCCTCTATATCATCGACAACAATCTCGCTCCAATCATGAGCGTGAGCTACGGCGCGTGTGAGCAATTCCTGGGTGCGGGTGGGAATGAGTTTTACTACACCACACGCGAGCAGGGTGCGGCTGAGGGCATCACCATTGTTGATTCGGCGGGGGACTCGGGTTCGGCGCGTTGCGATCAATCCGGCACCGAAGAGGCGGCGCAATACGGCCTGGCGGTCAGCGGATTGGCTTCCATTCCGTTCGTCGTGGCCGTGGGCGGGACCGATTTTGCCGACGTCAACAACTGGGCGCAATATTGGAGCGCAACCGACACCGGCGCGGGATACAGTTCGGCGTTGTCCTATATTCCCGAGACCGCGTGGAATAACACCTGCGCCGCATTGGGACAGCTGAGCGGCTGCGCTTCCTTGAGCAACCCGGATCCGGCCGACGCCAATCTGATCGCCGGGGGCGGAGGGCCGAGTTCCTGCGGGCAGTGGAACGGCACCGGGTCAGGCGCAACCTGCGCCGGCGGTTATGCCAAGCCGGCCTGGCAGAGCGGGTCCGGCGTCCCCCAGGACGGCGTGCGCGACATTCCGGATGTCTCATTATTTGCCAGCAGCGGGACGAACGACAGCTTTTACGTCTTTTGCGAAGCGGATCTGCTTCCCGGTGAACCGTCCTGCGATCCCCCTGGGACATGGTTTTTCGTGGGCGGCGGAGGAACATCGTTTGCAGCCCCTGCCTTTGCCGGCATCATGGCGATGGTGAACCAGAAAACCGGTGAAAGACAAGGCAATGCGAATTTCGTGCTCTATCCGCTGGCGGCGCGAGCCGGCGCGACATGCACTTCCAACGCTGCGGCCGTAAGCAACTCCAAATGTATTTTCTATGACGTGGTCAGTGGCGACAATTCCGTGGCTTGTGAGGCGGGATCGCCGAATTGCAGCAACCAAGCCAGTACTGGGTTTGGTATTTTGGTGAATCCCAGCAATACCTCCACCGCCGCATGGATAACCGGCTCCGGCTATGACCTGGCGACAGGATTGGGTTCTGTCAACGCCGCCAATCTGGTAAACCAATGGAATTCCGTCAGCTTTAATCCCACGGCCACCACCCTCTCCTCGTTCCCTTCGAACATTACGCTTGGGCAGCCGGTAAGCTTTGGCGTCAACGTGACTTCCGGAAGCGGCGCGCCTACGGGCGATGTTTCATTGATTGCTCAGACGGGGAATTATAGTTCCGCAACCGGCCTGGGGGGTGTGGGGATCGGTCCATTCACGCTGAGCAACGGGACTATTTCCAGTTCGACCAACATGCTTCCGGGGGGCTCTTACAATGTGGTGGCGCACTATGCAGGTGAC
>JASIKV010000411.1 GCA_030049455.1 Terriglobia bacterium | reverse complement strand
CCTTTGCGCAGCTCGGTGATTTTGTTCTGGCTTTCCAGCTTGGGAAACCTGGAAGTGTCCATCGCCTCGTGCAGGGCGGCTTCGGTTTTGGCTTTCACATCGGCGAACAGAACCTCATCGCGCGCGGGCGCCTTGAATTCGCGCTTCTTCAATCCCAGTTTGGCAAACAGTTCCTTCTGCGCCGCAACAATCTTGCGAATCTCACCGTGCCCATACTGAATCGCATCGATAATGGTGGCCTCGGAGACTTCCTTCGCACCCGCTTCCACCATCACAATGGCTTCTTCCGTGCCCGCCACCACAATATTCAGCAGGCTCTTCTTGACGTCGCTGTAGGTAGGATTGGTCACCAACTGGCCGTCCACCAATCCCACGCGCACCGCGCCTACGGGGGCGAAAAACGGAATGTCGGAAAGATAAAGCGCCGCCGCGCCCGCCACCAGCCCGACGACGTCAGGGTTGTTTTCCGTGTCGGCGGAAAGCACCAGCGCGATCACCTGGGTTTCGTCCTTGAAACCCTCGGGAAACAGCGGCCGCACGGGCCGGTCGATCAGGCGGCTGGTCAGAATCTCCTTTTCCGTGGGCCGGCCTTCGCGCTTGAAGAAGCCGCCGGGAATTCTTCCCGCGGCGTAGGTGTATTCACGATAGTCCACGGTAAGGGGGAAGAAATCGATCCCCTCCCTCGGGTTGGTGGAGCAGGCCGTGGCCAGCACCACCGTGTCGCCGTAGCGCACGTAAGCGGAGCCGTTGGCCTGTTTGGCCACCCGGCCGCATTCTATCGATAGGGTGTTCGAACCCAATGTAATATTAACTTGTTCCATGTTATTCCTCCTGGAAATCCACGTCGATCATACTGACCGCATCGCGGGTCATGGCATGCTCATCGGCCGGAATTCCTGACGAATCCCGCCCACATGCAGGTTATTCAGGGAGCTGCGAATCGAGGTGGATGTTGATCGGCTTGCGGCCTTCCGTCCGGTTGAAAGACCGCCAAAAAAAGAAAGCGATCCCAGCCGGAAATCCGGGGGATCGCCTGGACAAACAATCTTGAGCTTTCAAATATCGCAAAACCTTCGGGTTATGCACCGGACTACTTGCGGATGCCCAACTTTTCGATGACCTGTTTGTAAGCCTCAGGGTCGCGCCCGCGTAAATATTCCAGCAGCCGCTTGCGCCTTCCCACCATGTTCAAAAGACCACGCCGCGAAGCGTGATCCTTGCGATGGGTGCGGAAGTGGTCGTTCAAATAGCTGATCCGCTCGCTGAGCAGGGCAATCTGGACTTCGGGTGATCCTGTATCCTTGGTGTGGACTCGAAATCGTTCGATCGTGCTGGCTTTCGACTCACGGGCCAACGGCATCCGTTCTCTCCTCGCTTCTCATCTCTTCAATGTACGCCGAAGAGAGTAACACGAATGTGACAATTTTGGCAAAACATTTCCGCAATTGGGTAATGCCTCAGTTTGAATTCTGTAACGCGTCCCGCCTCGGCGAGACCACCCGCGAGTTGTGGCAAGGCCATCCTGGCCATGTCCATGGGCTGGAAGCCCATGCCACAGCGGCGGGACATGCGAGTTTTTGCCATTCACCGATGAATCGCGGGTGGGGACACCCGCGCTACAACATCGGGACGCCGCCGAGCCAGCCGCAAATTTCAACTTGAGACGCCGCCCGCGATTGGCTTCGCGCGCTGGGGCAGTGGTCCAAACCGGGCCAAACCATTGCTCCTGCAAGCCTCCGCAGAAATAGCACCCGTACTTTGGTACTGTTCCCCCTCCACACCAAGGGATATTAAAGTTACACTGTCAGGCAGCCTGCATCGGTGCACAGAATTTCCAGGCAGAGCATGGTCAGAAACTACGTCAGAAAATATCCCCGCCTTCAGGTCCGGCTACCCGTGGAATACACGGCCGCGGGAGAAGATTACTTGCGCGCCATCGCCACGAATCTGGGCGGTGGAGGACTTTTTCTTACCGAGGTGGTCGACCTTCAACCCGAGAAAATCATCGGCGTTCGCTTCCGGCCCGCCCGGCATATTCCCATCGTTCGAGCCAAGGCCAGCGTTCGATACCTGATGGACGGACTGGGCGCGGGCGTGGGTTTCACGGAGATCAATGAAGAGGATCGCCAAAGGGTCCTGCGATGGATTCACCAGAAAACCGGCGACCGCAGGCAGCAAAAGCGCGCGCCCCTCGCCACCCAGGTCCAGTGCGATGAATGCATGACCCTGGCCTTCTCACGCGACATCAGCCCCGGGGGGATGTTCATCGAAACCACGGAAACGCTGCCGCCCGGTTCGCTCATCACCGTGCGCTTCAACCTGAACAACAAGGACAAGGTTGTGACCGCCCGCGCTCAGGTGGCTTATGCCGTGGAAAAAATGGGATGGGGAATTCTCTTTCAGGATATCGAGCCCGACGATCGCGACGCCATCCGCGAATACGTGGAGAGCATGCCCGCCCGGCAATTGATCGAGCCGTGGGATCCCCGGCCGCAGCAGTAAGCCCTCGCCGCCGTCCTTCTTAAACCCGCTCCTTCAGCAAACGCAAGAATTCCGAGCGCGTTCCCTCGCAGTCACGGAAAACTCCCAGCATGTGGGAAGTGACGGCAAGCGAGTTCTGCTTTTCCACGCCGCGCATGATCATGCAAAGATGACGCGCCTCAACAATTACGCCCACGCCCTGCGGCTTGATCTTTTCCATGATGGTCTCGGCGATCTGCACGGTCAGGCGCTCCTGCACTTGCAGGCGCCGCGCAAAAACGTCCACGAGGCGGGGAATTTTGCTCAGCCCGATCACCTTGCCGTTGGGGACATAAGCCACGTGGCAGCGCCCGAAAAACGGCAGCAGGTGGTGTTCGCACAGGCTGAAAACTTCAATGTCGCGCACCATCACCATCTCATCGTAAGCCACGGAGTAGAGCGCGCCGTTCAGCACTTTATCGATGTCCTGCCGGTAGCCGCTGGTGAGGAAGCGCATGGACTTGGCCACTCGAGCGGGAGTCTTCAGCACGCCTTCGCGTTCCGGGTCCTCGCCGATTTCCGAAATCATTCGCCGCACAGCCGCAGCCAGGGGATCGGCGACGTCCGCCTGCGATATCTCTTCAAGGT
>JASIKV010000410.1 GCA_030049455.1 Terriglobia bacterium | reverse complement strand
CGGAGGTGAAATACGATTGATAGACGGTCGTTGTTACCGAGACATCCGGCTGGTTGTAAGGAACCTCGATGGCTGGAATTCCATTCGGGAAGGGAGCGCCTGAATTGTTGCCGAAGAACGGCTTCACCGTCGCGGACAGGTAGCCGCTGTACATCGGCGCCGCCGGGGAAGTATCAACGGGCAAGCTGGTCGTCGCGGCGTCCACGCGGTGGTGGAAGATTGATGTCGAGGGAAAGATGCTGGCCAGGAAAGCGTTGCTGCCATTGATCGCAAAGCTGACGCCTGCGGTCGCCGTCGCGCCGGTGGAGTCCGTAACCACAAGTTCCGGCGTGTAGGTGCCCTGGCCGCCGATGAGCGAACTGCTGATGACTCCGGACTGCGTATCAAGAGACATTCCCTCCGGCAAGGGAGGAACGTTGTCGTTCTCGGTTACGGAAAAGGTGTAAGGCGGGGAGCCGCCTGTGGCTACCATGGTGCAGCCCGCATACGCCGAGCCTTGCGTCCCGCCTGGGCAGGATGTGGTCGTGATCGCCAGCGGCCCGCCGGAGGCTGATACCGTGACCGTCGCCGTGGCCGTATTCGAGCCGGCCGTATTGGTTGCGGTCAAAGTATAGGTGGTCGTGGCCGTGGGGCTGACCATAGTCGTGCCGGAGTCGGATGTAGAGGTGAAGCTGCCCGGCGCAATGGATATACTCGTCGCCCCTGAAACCATCCAACTGAGAGTACTGCTGCTGCCGGAGGTCATGCTCGCCGGGCTTGCCGTAAAGGAAGCGATCGTGGGCACGGAACCGTTTGTCGAGGGCGGACTGGAAGAGCCGCAACCCGTCAGTCCGATGGCGATCAGCAGAACCACCAGAACCCGAACACAAGCGCCGCATGGTGGAAGCCCCCAGACGCGATTGCGACGATTCAGCCCTGGCAGGCCGCCGTGCGAGATTCTCCCCTGCCCATCATCACTATTGCCCCCGCGATTGAAGCTGCAGCTCTCCATGGTCGTAGCTCCTTGAATAACCGGCGCCGGGTAAGCAGTTGGATCACCACGAAATCTCGGCGCGGCGCAATTGAGAGGGGCTCAGGAGGGGCTCGACTTGGTCAGCAGCGGCACAAACGCCCAAACATCGGTTCGGGCTTATTGCTTGTTGGGCGCCGCTCTGGTGTTCTTTGTTCGGTCCTCTAATTCTATCATAAGCCTCTGCGTTTTGACCGGTTGCGCTGGCAGGGTGTGGTGGGTCAGTTTGAATCTTGGAGGCGGCTTCGCACGGTCTGGAGTTGTAGCGCGGCTGTCCTCAGCTGCCTAACCGTCGCGGGTGGTCCCGCCGAGGCGGGACGCGCTACAAAATTCAAACTGACCCACTACTGGCAGGGCGCTCACCATATAGCGGCCGTCCCGCCCAAGCGGGATCGCTGGACGACGGTCGCAGACCGCCGCTACAACGCACTCCACTGGCGTGTTCTTATGGTATAGTCGCGGGGAATTCGAAAGGAAATTCATGCCCATCGTCGAGCAAGTGGAAAAAGACCTGGTTGCGGCGCTGAAGGCGCAGCAGACGCTGAAGCTCTCCGTGCTGCGCATGATGAAGGCCGCGCTGATGAACAAGCGGGTGGAACACGGCAAGCCGGTTGAGGATCCGGAAGCCCTCGCCGTGCTGCGCACGCTTGCCAAGCAGCGGCGCGAATCCGTGGAAGCTTTTCGCAAGGGCGGGCGCGAAGACTTGGCGAGCCAGGAAGAGGCGGAAATCAAAATCGTCGAAGCCTACCTGCCCGCGGGGGCGAGCGATGAGGAAATTGACGCGGCCGTGGCGGCGGCCCTGGCAGAAACCAGTGTGACCAACCCCAAGGACATGGGTAAGGTCATGAAATCGGCCATGGCCAAACTCGCCGGCAAGAACGCCGACGGAAAGCGCGTGAGTGAAAAAGTTCGCGCCAGGCTCGGCGGTTAACCGCAGGTAGGGGCGGCCCTCGCCCTGCGACCCAAAGCCTTCGGGCGGCAGGTCGTGGCCGCTCCCGCCCAGGCAGGGCAATCCGTCAGCCGACGGATTACCCCTACGACGTGCATGGAATGGAAAGGCGCTGGCAAGAGTGCCCGCGCCACTCAGTAAGGAACACACCCATGAGCACCCCCACCTCCGCAGAACCCGCAAAGTACGCTCCCTACGTCCCCGAGACGATGGAGATGAAGGAATTCACCCTCCGCGCCGTGATCATCGGCATGGTGATGACGGGAATCCTGGGCTCGGCCAACGCCTATCTCGGGTTGAAAGCCGGAATGACCATCGCCGCCACTTATCCCTCGGCGGTCATCGGGATGGCGCTGCTGCGGTTGATGAAAGGTTCGCTGCTGGAAGAAAACATCGCGCGAACCGTGGGCTCGATCGGCGAGTCGGTCGCGGCCGGCGCCGTGTTCACCATTCCGGCCTTTGTGCTGGCCGGTTTGTGGCCTGGCTTGCCGCGCGATAAATACTGGACCACCGTCGCGCTCATGATCATCGGCGGGACTTTGGGCATCCTGTTCGTCACCCTGCTCCGCCGCGTGATGGTGGAAGATCCGGAACTCCCCTTCCCGGAATCGGTGGCCGCATCGCAGATTCACAAGGCCGGCCAACAGGGCGCCAAGGCCGCGAAGATTCTGTTCTCCTGCATGGGTTTTGGCGGGTTCGTCTATTTGTTGGGAGCGGTAAATGTATTTTCCGCGAGCAATACGTTTGCGGTGAATATCAGTGCGCTGGGAAAAAAATTGCTGCTGCGAACCAGCACCAACCCCAACGTCACGACAGTGGCAACCGGCGGTGCGACGCTCTTTACCGCCCCCGACGTGAGCCCGGCTTATCTCGGCGTTGGATACATCATCGGACCGCGCCTGGCATCGCTGAATTTCGCCGGAGGCGTGCTCGCCTGGGGGCTGCTCGTTCCCTTGCTCACTTTTGTTCTTGGCCCAACGCTCCAGCCCGCCGCCGGCGGCCAGCCAATTTCCTGGACGCTGTTGGCCCAGTCCATTTACTTCTCCGTCGTTCGGCCCATCGCTGTGGGCGGAATGCTGGTGGGCGCGTCCTACACCCTGTTCAAAATGCGCAAGCAATTGATGGCAGGTATGACGCGCGCTTTGAGTGATTTGAAAAAGTCAGCAGCCGCGCACGCCGGCACCGGCCGCACCGATCGCGACTTGAGGTCGAAGGTGGTTTTTGGCGGTGTAGGCCTGGTCTTTCTTGCCATGATCGCGCTGTATTACTTCTTCATCGGCAGCGCGGGGAATCTGACGGGTTCGCAGGTGGCCACGGCCGCGTTGGTGGCGGCAGTGGTGATGATCGTGCTCGGATTCTTCTTTGCCGCGGTCTCGGGAAATCTCGTCGGCATGATCGGCTCGACCAATAATCCCGTGTCGGGGTTGACGCTCTGTACGCTGGTGATTTCGGCGCTGCTGATGGTGGCGCTGGGGGTCTCTGGCGCGGGGGGCGTGGCGGCGGTGCTGGGCGTCGCCGCAGTCATTTGCGTTTCTTCCGCGGTTGCCGGCGAGATGCTCCAGGACCTGAAGGTCGGGCACATTCTGGGGGGCACGCCCGCCAAAATGCAGGTCGGCGATTTGATTGGCATCGTCGTGGCATCGCTGGTTCTCTTCTTCCCCCTGGCGATTCTCGACAAGGCGTATCACTTCGGCAGCCCGGCGCTCTCTGCTCCGCAGGCGGGATTGATGGCCATGCTGGCGAAAGGCATTGTGAATGGCGACATGGCGTGGCCGCTGGTGATTGTCGGCATTCTGATGGGCTTTGCGCTGATTATGATCGAAGTGAAGAGCGTCATGCTCTTCGCCGTGGGAATGTATCTGCCCCTCGGCACGACTTTCGCGATTTTCGCCGGCGGCATCATCCGCTGGGTGACGGACAAGCTGCGCGACCGCCAGGGCTTGAATCACGCGCAAAAGGCCCGGGTGGATAATGCCGGCGTGCTTACGGCGTCCGGCTTCATCGCCGGCGAGGCCTTGTGCGGACTGGTCATCGCCGGGCTGGTGGGATCGGGATACAACGTTACCCTTCTCTCCTGGGCGTCGCCCTTCTGGGCCGCGGCGATGGCATTTGTTGTTCTCTTCGCCGCCCTGGTGTGGGTTCCGCTCGCGAATGCCGGCAGCCCCGACGAACCCGCTCCGCCCGCTGCGATTATGTGAGCGACAAATTCGAGCGCCGCTCCGCGGGGCGTCTCTCCACCAAACGCTAACCGCAGTTCTTATGGTACGCTTCTAAACATGGGTTCCTTCCGCCAAATGGGATTCTCCCTGGGTCCGCCCATCACCCGGATGGTGAAGTGGCTGCTCATCATCATGGGCGCGGTGTTTGTAGTCACAAATGTGATTGGCGTCCTGCCGTTTGATTCTGCCCGGTTGTATTTCCACGATTACCCGCTGGTCTACCTCAGCCTCACCCCTGTGCTGGTGATTCACCGCTTCTTTTTCTATCAGTTGGTTACCTACCTCTTCCTTCATGGCGGGTGGTTCCACATCCTCTTCAATCTCTACGCCCTCTGGATATTCGGCGCCGAGTTGGAGAGCGCATGGCGGAGCAAGAAGTTTCTGACTTACTTCTTTCTGACCGGAATAGGCGCGGGTCTATGTTGCGTGCTTCTTGAACCCTCCGGCGAAATCCCGACGGTCGGCTGCTCCGGAGCCATCTTCGCGCTCATCCTGGCCTACGGAATGCTCTTCCCCGAGAGGATCATCTACTTCTACATGGTCATTCCCATCAAGGCGAAATGGTTTGCCGTGATCATGGGGGTCATCGAATTTGTGGCATCCTACAGCGACGCAGGCTCCGGGGTGAGCCATGTCGCCCACCTGGGCGGAATGCTCTTCGGCTATTTCTATTTGCGCGGCTGGTCGCTTCCCTATCGCTGGCAACTTCAGTATCACGAGTGGCAGCGCGCCCGGCTGCGCAAGAAATTCGAAGTGTACATGCGCGACCAGGAGAAGAAGGAGAAACACGGCAGGTGGGTGAACTGACCACTTGCGGAACTCGCCTCGGCACGATTGCGCTTCACCCCAGCTTGCCGTTCGCATCAAACCATTGACATCGATAACGTCGGGATGCTACCTTCCACAGCGTTGTTGGTGTCTTGGAAATTGCAGTTCCTGCGGTGCTCCGTTGGAAAAACGGAGAAAGAGGAAAGGCCGTGTAAATCGGCTGCGGTCCCGCCACTGTGATCGGCGAGCCGCATCTTCTTAGCCCGTCGAAAGACGGACGGCCACTGTTCCGCCCTACGCGGAAGGGGAAGGCTGAAGATGCGGTGACGACCCGAGAGCCAGGAAACCTGCCCGGGAACTTTCACGCTACCTCACTCTTCGACGGAAAGAGTCCAGGGGAAGACCATGCGGCCTTCCGCTTCCGTATTGAGGGAGAGGAAGGCTTTTCTGTTTCAGCCTCCTCCACCGGATTCCTTCCGCCCGCCCCGTCGTGAGAACGGGAGAAGGAGTCTTCTATGTTCGTCATCACTGCACTTGCAGCCGCACGTGGGAAGTTTCGACCTTCGGCATTCTGTGCCGGGCTTTTCTTGCTTCTCTCCGCAAATCCGATCTGGTCAGCGACGCTGGCTGGAAGCGTTTTCGATCCGTCCGGCCGCCCGGTGGCGCAGGCCAGCGTAACTTTGCTTCGATCGACGGTTGTCTTTGACCAGAAGCAAACCGGCAGCCAGGGAGGTTTTCAATTCAGCGGTCTTGCCGATGGAAAATACCAAGTGCTGGCAACCGCTCCGGGTCTAACGTCGCCGCAACTTGAGGTGGAGATTCACGGCGCGGACGTTCGCAATCTTGATTTGCGCCTGCAACTGAGCGCCGTGCAACAGCAGGTGGTGGTCTCGGCCGCGCTCGAGGATTCGCTCGCCTCGCAAGTGGGCTCCTCGGTTTCGGTAGTCACCGGCCAGGACATCAAGGACCGCGACGCGTTGAATGTTCTCGACGTTCTCTTCGGCGTTCCCGGCGTCGAGGTAAGCCAGGCCGGCCGCTACGGAGGCGTAACGGGCGTCTATGTGCGCGGCGGCCAGTCGAATTACAACCTGGTGATGGTGGATGGAATCGAGCTGAACGAGTTCGGCGGCGACTTCGATTTCGCCCCCCTGCCCGCGGACGGCGTCGAGCGCGTTGAGGTGACGCGCGGGCCGGAAAGCGCGCTCTACGGCCCGAACGCCGTGACGAGTGTCATCAATATCGTCACCCTTCAGGGCGAAGGGGCGCCGCATTTCACTTTTCAGGCGGAAGGCGGAAACTTCACCACCCGGCGATTTATTGTCGATGGCAGCGGCCTGACCCACGGGCTGAGCTGGGGGTTCGACCTCTCCCGCTTTGATTCCGGCGGGCTGGTGACCAATGACAATTACAGGAATCAAACGGCATTCCTGAGCCTCGGCTATCATCAAAGCCAGCGTCGGCGCTTCGACGTGCACTTCGTCGGTAATGCCAATGACGCGGGCGCCCCCGGACCCTACGGCTCCGACCCTGACGATCTCTTCACCGGAATCGACACCTACTCGCGCGACAAGCAAAACCTGTTTGGCTGGGGCGGCACCTACTCCGAGCAGGTCACTTCGAAATTCCAGCAGGTTACGACCCTCAGCGCCGATACGAATGATTATTACTTCCGCTCGCCATACGGTGATTCCTACTCCAACAACCTGCGCGGTGTGCTGAACACGCGAAGTGAGGTGGCGGTTTCAAGCAAGGACTTTTTCGTGGCGGGATTTGAATACAATCGCGAGCAGGTTGAGGACACTTACATCACGGACAGCAACAACACTCCCTTCGTGCTTCCCCGCACCAGCCTGGCGTTTTTTGCGGAGAATCGTTGGAGCCCCACGCGCCGCCTCGACCTGACTACAGGCTTCCGCGTGGACGATCTGCGCACGAATTCACTGCCCGCGGACGATTCCGCCGCCCGGCCGCTGCTTCCTGCGAACACGGTCACGAAAGTGAATCCCCGCGTCTCAGCCGCCTATATGCTTCGTGAATCACGCGGCGGCACGCTCGATGGCACGCGCCTGCACGCAAGCTTCGGCACGGGCATCCGCCCGCCGGATGGGTTCGACTTGGCCTTCACCAACAATCCGCACCTGAAGCCCGAGACCAGCATCAGTTTCGACGCCGGATTTGAGCAGCGATTCTTCCAGAGCAAGGCGGTGCTTGACGCGACCTACTTCAACAATCACTTTCACGACCAGATTGTCACGTTGGGAGGGTCGCTCACCAACCTGAGTTCATTCATTTCTGACAATCTCGGCAACTCGCGCGCCCAGGGAGCGGAAATCTCCTTCCTTGTGCGGCCTGTCAGGTCGTTGCAGATGTCGGTTGAGTACACGCGCGACAATACTGAGGTGCTTTCGCTCGACGGCTCCTCGTTGGCTCTCGCGCCGTTGCAAGTGGGTCAGCCGCTGATCAATGTGCCGCGCAACTCGGCGGGGTACAACGTCACCTGGCGCCA
>JASIKV010000049.1 GCA_030049455.1 Terriglobia bacterium | reverse complement strand
CGCCGCATTTCCTCCTCCGCCTGGTTCATGGGGTGCGTGTCGGCCTGGGCGCGCAATTTCTTGAAGTTGGGATAGCCGGATGCCTGCTCACCAAGCCATTCTGTGTTGAATCGGCCGTCGCGAATTGCCGCCAGGGCCTTATCCATGAAGTCGTCCATTGCCTTGGCGAAGGGCAGAGAGTTCGCGCGCGATAAAGTTCCGTACTGGCTGGTTTGAGAGTGGTAGCGAGTTTGTTTGAAGAACCCCACGCGCGCCATCTCGCGAAAAATTTCCGCACCCTCGCCCGATCCCCACATTTCGAGCGCCACCATCTCCGGGGGGAATCCCTTTGCGGCGAGGAGCTCAAACGCCGCGGTCCAGGTGCGGAACAGGAGCGGCCAAACGGCCTGTTCCTGAAACAGGTCGAGTTCCGTTTCCTCCGCGAAGTTGGTCTTGAACGCTCCGGCACGCGTGGCGCCGATGCCGCGCGCCCAGGCCAGTGCGGTTTCCAGGGCGTGGCCGGTAGCATCCTGCGCGACAGCGATGAAAGCGGGGGACCCGCGGCCTGCCACAAATGACTCGCGCACCTCGGCGCCGATCATGCGCGGCGCCACCATGATTACGTCCACATCGGCAGGCGGTTTGATCAGGCCGAAGTGAATGTTGTACCCGTGGGCGAAGTCGAGCGTCTGACCCGCGTGCAGCCGGGGTTTCAGGACATCGTTGTACACGTCGCGCTGGACTTCATCGGGAATGAGCAATGCAATCGCGTCCGCCCGCTCAACGACTTCGGCGAGGGAGCGCACGGCGAAGCCGTCCTTCTCCGCCTGACCTCCCGATTCGTCGCGCAGCGTGCCGACCATCACGTTCAGGCCGGAATCACGCAGATTCAGCGCCTGCGCGCGTCCTTGATTTCCATAACCAATGAATCCGAGCGTTTTGTTGCGAAGGATTTCCAGATTGGCGTCGGGATCGTAGTAGGCTTCCATAGTTTTGCCGTTGCCTTTCGGTGATGAGGGTCGCGCACGAGAGAATCCATTATCAGCGGGTTGACCTTGGGCGTCAATCCAGCCGCACACCGCCATTCCATGGAGGTTCGGCGTTCGCTTCTTACGGCACCACCGGCAGGATCAGGGCTGAGGGGTGTTCATTGTTGTGGTAAACGCTGTTGATGGCCTTCACCATGCGCGACGAATGGCCCTGGTTTTCTCCCGTATTCATATTCCGGTCGTAATGTGGAAAGTTGCTGCTGGAAATTTCCAGGCGGAGTTTGTGCCCCTTCAGGAAAACATTGGAAGTGGCTACGAGGTCGATGGTGAATTTATAGACCTCGCCGGGGTTCATCAGCTCGGCCTTCTCCGGCGAGTGGCGGTAGCGGGCGCGCAGGATCCCATCGGTCAGATTTTGAGCGAAGCCATTCGGCCAAACGTCCACCAGCTTGCCGGTGAAGTCCGTATCGACCGCCGAGGAGCCGGCATAGAGTTCCAGAGTGATGGGGCCGGTGACCTCCAGATCCTCATTAAAGGCCGGCGTGGAATAAACCAGCACATCGCGGCGCGCCTCCACGCTTCGCTGGTCGAAGGCGCCGGAGGGCTCGTGGCTGTTGTCGCAGCACAGGCCGCCGCCCCGCGTCGGTACGGGGTCTGCGGGGTCGTAAGCGTATTTGTCAGCCGGCTCCGATGCCGGAGCGCTGGTGCTCAGCCCGCCATCGCCGCTCAGGGTGTTCGCGCTGCCCTCCGAGTGCAGGTAATAATGTGCGCTGCGGGCGCGCGCGAGCGGCCAATCGTCTTCCTCGCGCCACTCGTTTCGCCCCATCACAAAAATCTTTACGGGTTTTTCTTTTTCAATGCCGTTGTCGATTCCCTTCACAACGTGATCGAACCATCGCAGTTGAAGCGTTTCGATGTCGTAGGGGTTGTCCCCATTGCGAGCGTTGGGGCCAAAATCCACGTCGCCCGATTTGCCATTAAAGGGCCCATGGAACCACGGTCCCACGATCAGGCGCTGGCCGCGCCGCGCCGCCTCAGTGCCTCCGCGCGCTTTGATGTGCATGTAATTTCGCAGCGTTCCGCCCAGGAACAGGTCGTACCACCCGCCCTGGTGGTAAGCGGGAACCACGATGTTCGCATCGTGCTCATCAATCGAGAGAGCTTTCCAGTAGTCATCGTAATCAGGATGCGCAAGCCAGTCGAAATAGTATTTCGCCAATCCCTCCGCCGTGCCGAGGCTGAGCAGGGGATAATCGGAGAGCGGCAAGTTCATGTCCCAGCGCGAGGCCTTGGATTCCCCGCCCATTCGCCGGTCGAAAGTATTGATGGCCAGTGCCGTCGTCCACGATTGATTGAACCATTGAGCAAACGCCCCGCCCTGATACACCCACCCCTCATGATAATTCGAGGCGGTAATCTGCGGAAAAATCGCCACCAGGTGCGGGGGTGAGGCGATGGCAGCGAGCATCTGCGTCGCTCCCACGTAAGACCCGCTGTACATGGCGACCTTTCCATTGGAGTACGGCAAGGCAGCGGCCCACTCCACCGTATCGTACCCGTCCTGCGACTCGTATTTGAACGTGTACCACTCGCCTTCTGAGCCGAAACGGCCGCGCACGTCCTGAGCTACTACGACATATCCGCGCGCTGCGGCCAGGGGACCGAAGTCGATTTCGGCGCGGCGGTCGTAGGGCGTGCGCGTCAGGAGTACTGGAAATTTGCCTTCGGCTTTAGGGCGATAGATGTCCGCGCGCAACACCACCCCATCGCGCATTTTCACTGCCACCCCGCGCTCGACTGCAACTTCGTAGTGCTCCGTGCCTGGTCCGGAGACAGCCGTCCCGCAAAAGACGGCGAGCAGTGCGCAAAACACACGTCGGTTCATGGGTTCCTCGCAGGATATGAAAAGCCTGATTCCATCTTGAGAAAACAGCGCATTATCGGCGACTAGGTATGGCAAGAGCAACAAAAAGTTACTTGAAAATGGCGGGAACAGGGCGATCGCTGCTGAGCGACCGACTCTCATAGCAAGAGCTTTTGTAAGGGTCCGTGCAGCTTCCGATGCGAAGAGTGTTAATTCGCTTCCGAGTTTCCTTCCGAGACGCGGACGAGTTCAATGATCGTTTTCTCTCCGTCGTTTTTGAGTGAAACGACTTTGTCCTGCTTGTCGTGTTTCATCTCGAAGACAGTTTTTCCGTTTTCGTCGTGGTCTCGGTACTTGGTTACCTGATCTCCCAGGCGGGCGCGATAAAATTCGCGAACTTTATCGAGGGAATCGGGGGTTTCAAATTTTCCCGCCAGCACCTGAACCTTGGTTTCATCCGCGATGTCGATATTCACGGTGGCGGAGTCTTTATCCGGGATGCGTGCGGAGCCAGGATAGATGGGCAATCCCAGACTGGCTTCATTGACGCCCTTGTTGACCTCGAGCGATCCCATGGGTGTGCTGATCGAGACCTCTTTTTTCCCTGCGCCCTGCTCGTTCACGTTGATGTGCACGTCGCGCGAAAGCAGGCCAAGCCCTCCCCAGATCGCCACGCCTGCTATGACGACGATCAAGGTCAGAAGAAGGAAAGCAATCGCAACATAATTGCTGCTGCTGCGCGGTGGAGGCGGGGGCGACGGCGGACGCGGGGGCAAAGGATTCGTGGCCATGGCAAGGTTCTCCTTCCTGTTCATACTTACGCTTTGGACGGTGGCAAAGTTCCGCACGGGTGCGCGATTTTAGCCATTCTTTATCTCCTCAAGAACGGGTAAACCGCCTGTGGGAATCTCGAAAACATTGTTGATCGCTTCCGATCCGAATATTCGTGCATTCTGAGGGAGGCAGTACATGCGGCAGTGTGGTCTAAACCAACGTAGAGGGTCCGTTCTAGGTTTTGAGTAACAATTTTAGATTATCGTAATGTTCATGAAACGGAATTGGGTTACCGATTATGAATAGCAGGGGCAAATTCGAGATTCTCAGGGTTTAAGCTTTTTGTTCACTTACCACTCGATGATCGAAGTCCATCATAATAGCACCCGGGATGAAGGTGCCTTCCTCGCCGGCGGAAAGGCGTTGACGCAACATCTTGAGCGGTTAACATGCCAATGCTATGCTGATGAATTCGAAATCTCATACTGAAATTCCCGGTGGCCCGATGCATCACCGAAAATTAGCTTATGGTTCATTAATGGTTCCGTTGGCGGGGCTTGGCAGTACGGGGATATCTGAAATCCACGAGCATCGGGTGCAGGAGGAGCCAGCGGTGAAAGGCTTGAACCATTGAGGTGCGGGAGTATTTTTTCCGAGTGCCGAGCTTCTCGGTTATGATTAGCGACTTTCATCGGTCATTCCGGAAGCAGATTCCAACTCCAGGGGCGGCATTCTCGCCCGTCGCGCTGCGGCAGATTCGCATGAGGAGCGGCAATGGCAGATTACGACTATGACATGTTGGTGATCGGGTCGGGCCCGGCGGGGCAGCGGGCGGCGATCCAATCCGCGAAGCTGGACAAGCGCACGGCCCTTGTGGAGCGCAAGGCCGTGATCGGCGGCGTATGCACCAATACCGGAACCATTCCCAGCAAGACTCTGCGCGAAGCCGTCATTTATCTTTCCGGGTATCGCCTGCGAGGGATTTACGGAGAGTCGTACACCGTCAAGCAGAACATTACGATTGAGGATTTGCTCTTCCGCACCGAGTATGTGATCCGGCATGAGATTGATGTAACCCGCCATCAACTTCAGCGCAACGGCGTGGAAGTGATCAATGCTGAGGCGGCGTTTGTCGACCCGCACACCCTGAAGCTCTCCATGGTGGGTCATACCGGCGAGCGCACCGTGACTGCGGCAAATATTCTCGTCGCCGTGGGTACTGAGGCAACGCGCGACCCCAAGATTCCCTTTGACGGCCAGAACATCTTTACCAGCGACGACATTCTGAGCTTGAGGAAGCTGCCCCGCACTTTGGCGGTTATCGGGGCGGGAGTGGTGGGCTGTGAATATGCCAGCATCTTTTCAGCGCTGGGGATTCGCGTGACCCTCGTGGACCGCTCCAAGCGGCTCCTTTCCTTCGTTGATGCAGAGGTGGTCGAGGCGCTCGATTACCATATGCGCCAGAACCGCATGACCCTGCGCTTCTCTGAAGCGGTCAGCGGCATCGAGTTGGTGGAAAACGGCGGAGACCCGCGCGTGAGGATTCATCTGGCGAGCGGCAAGGAGATTGTCGCGGAAAAAGCCTTGTACAGCATCGGCCGAACCGGCGCCACAGGCAAACTGAATCTGGAGGCGGCGGGGTTGAAAGCGGACGAGCGCGGCCGCTTGAAAGTCAATGAGCATTACCAAACCGAGGTTCCCCACATCTACGCAGCCGGAGATGTGATTGGATTCCCTAGTCTGGCCTCGACTTCACTGGAACAGGGAAGACTGGCAGCCTGTCACGCCTTCGGGGTTGAAGCCAAAAGCACTCCCGCCTTGTTCCCCTACGGCATTTACACGATTCCGGAGATTTCCTACGTCGGCAAGAATGAGGAAGAGCTGACGCAAGCCAACGTCCCCTATGAGATGGGCAAAGCCAGCTATCGCGAAATCGCCCGCGGACAGATTATCGGCGACAGCATCGGCATGCTGAAAATCCTGTTCCACCGAGAGACGAGGGAGCTGCTGGGCGTGCACATCATCGGCGAAAACGCCAGTGAGTTGATTCACATCGGCCAGGCGGTGATGAGCCTGGGCGGCAAAATCGATTATTGCGTGAATACGGTCTTCAATTATCCCACCCTCGCGGAATGCTATAAAACTGCCGCTTTCGACGGGGTTAATAGGTTGAATGGTTGATGTGCTTCTCTCTTATTTGTACGCCGGCAATCCGGTGACGCGCTCGCCGATGATCAAGGTGTGGATATTGTGCGTGCCCTCGTAAGTGAAGACAGATTCCAGGTTGCACATGTGGCGGAAGATGGGGTATTCGTCCGCAACTCCGTTGGCGCCCAGAATGTCCCGGGCCGCTCGCGCTACATCGAGGGCCATCTTCACGTTGTTGCGCTTCAGCATGGAGACGTGGGCAAAATCCGCGCGCCCCGCGTCCTTAAGGCGGCCAACCTGAACCGCAAGCAATTGCGCCTTGGTGATTTCCGTGATCATATCGGCAAACTTGGCTTGCACAAGCTGGTGAGTGGCGATGGGCTTGTCGTCGAACTGCTTTCGCGCCTTGGCGTATTCCAGCGATTCGTTGTAGCAGGCCATGGCCGCACCGATGGCGCCCCAGCCGATGCCGTAGCGCGCCTGGGTCAGGCAGCCGAGCGGCGCTTTCAGCCCCTGCGCTGCAGGAAGCATCTGGCTTGCCGGCACGCGAACATCCTGAAGAGAGAGCGTAGACGTCACCGAGGCGCGCAGCGACCACTTGCCTTTGATGTCTTGCGTGGAAAATCCCGGCGCGCCCTTTTCCACCAGGAATCCGCGAATGCCTTCCGTGGTGCGCGCCCAAACCAGTGCCACGTCGGCAATCGTTCCGGAGGTAATCCAGGTTTTCTCGCCGTTCAGAATGTAATCCCCGCCATCCTTGACAGCGCGCGTCCTCATGCCCGCGGGGTTCGAGCCGAAATCCGGCTCCGTCAATCCAAAACAGCCGATAGCATTGCCTTGTTGCAAGGCGGGAAGCCAACGATTCTTCTGCTCTTCAGACCCGTAAGCGCTGATCGGGTACATCACCAGTGCGCCCTGCACGCTGACGAAGCTGCGCAGTCCGCTGTCCCCGCGCTCAAGCTCCTGCATAATCAGCCCGTACTGCAAGTTCGACAGGCCCGCGCAGCCGTAACCTTGGAGATTGGCTCCAAAGAATCCCAGTTGCGCCATCAGGGGAACCAGGTGTCGTGGAAATTTGCCTTCACGGTTCCAGCCCTCAATGTGCGGAATCACTTCCTTTTCAACAAATTCGCGCACCATTGCGCGCACCAACTTTTCGTCGTCACTGAGCAGCGAATCCACTTCCAAATAGTCGACACCATGAAAGGCAAACATAGGTCCTCCTTCGAGGGCGCGAAAAGGAGCATTCTATTGGGCAGGTGGGGACCGGTCAAGGCGGCTGGTTGTAGCGTGGCTGTCCCCAGCCGCGCAATGGTCGCGGGTGAGGACACCCGCGCTACAAGGGATGGAGAAATGCCATGAACCAGCAGGTCACCCGGGAGACTGTGGACGAACCGGTGCGATTGACGGGTATGGTCAAGGCCGCAGGATGCGCCGCCAAGCTGAGTCCAAGCATCCTGGATTCGGTCCTCGCGCGATTGCCCAAGCAGGCCGACCCGAACGTTTTGGTGGGATTTGAAACCTCAGATGACGCGGGCGTGTATCAGCTTTCCCCGGATTTGGCGCTCGTTCAGACCGTGGATTTCTTCACGCCCATCGTTGATGACCCGTTCACGTTCGGCCAAATCGCCGCCACCAATGCCCTGAGCGATGTTTACGCCATGGGTGGCCGCCCGATTTCCGCGCTCTCCATCGTGGGCTTTCCGAATTCCGGAAGGGATGTGGGGATTCTTGAGGGAATCTTGCGCGGAGGCCAGGCCAAGATGCAGGAAGCCGGCTGCACTGTTGTGGGCGGCCACTCGCTAGGCGATGATGAAATCAAATTCGGCTATGCAGTGACCGGCCTCATCAATCCGAAGCGCATTCTCAGGAACGTAGGCGCGCAACCGGGCGACCGGCTGATTCTCACCAAACCGCTGGGCACCGGAGTGATTGCTACAGCCCTGAAAAAGGGGGCAGCGCCCAAGGAATCGGTGGACGCGGCAATCCATTCCATGTGCATGCTCAATCGCGCCGCCATGGAGGCTGTATTGCCCTTCGAATTGCACGCCGTTACCGACGTCACCGGCTTTTCCCTGCTTGGCCACGCGCGCGAAATGGCTGTGGGGAGCCAAGTGAGTTTCGTCCTCGATTCCAGCCGGATTGAATTTCTGCCGGGCGCGTTGGAGCTGGTGCGGAAGGGCTTTCTTCCCGGCGGCACAAAGCGCAACAGGGATTTCATCGGCGGCTGCGTCGAGTTCTCAGACGATGTTGCAGCGGACGTCAGGAATCTGCTCTTCGATCCGCAGACCTCCGGCGGACTGCTGATCTGCGTGGCCGCAAAAGACGACGCCCAGCTTCAGGAATCTCTGCGCGCCCATGGACAAAGCGCACAGAACCTTGGGGAGGTTGTCGAAAAGACCCACCCCCTGATTCAGGTTCGAAATCAGAAAGAATGAAGGGAGTATTCCTCTTTACCTGCGTTGCGCCATTTGCTTCGCGCGGGTTAAGATTGCCAAAATGAAGAAGCATATTCCAACGCAACTCGTGGTGGGTTTGGGGATTTTGGTGATTGGCAGCGGAATCGTTGGCGGAGAGTATCTGCTGGTAAAATGGTATCCCGCACACCAGGCCAACGTTGTGAGTGAAACACTCAAGCTTATTCCTTACAAGGATGACGGGTTGGGAGTCGACATGCAGGTAGCCGCAGGCATCGACCAGAAGGTGGATATCTCTCCGGGAGAGGTGCGGATATACTCGCCGCGTCTTTTCAGCACGGATCCATCCATTACTCTCACGTCGCAGCCGAATCCTGATCAGAGCAGCGAGTTCACGCCTCAAATTCTGGCCATCTGGGAGACCGACGGCGCGACCCACAGCCTCCCTCGATATGAGTTCAATCATATTCAAATCAACGGCCGCGATGCTGTATTGATCTGGCAGTCGGTAAACCGGCATATGGTGTTGACAACGAGAATCATATCGCCCGACCGGATTATCGAAGCTAAATGCACGGCCGGCGGCGGCGACGAGAACCTCTATATGCAGGCTTGTGAAGACAGCGTGAAGACCATCAAAGTGGCGGGACCCCCGTCGCAGCCTCCCGAGGGTCTGGAGGCGACCCCTTCCAGCCCGGTATCCCTGCCGCATTAGCTTGCGGCCTGAATGGTCTTTCCTGAGCGCGCAACTGGAATTGATCACTTGGAGGATTGGTGAGCCGAGCCGGACGAAAATGGGACATCGTGGAAGGTGATCTCGCCACGCCTTTGGGCTTTCGGGCGGCGGCGGTGGCCGCGGGAATCAAGAAGATTCCGGAAACCCTGGATCTGGCGTTGATCTATTCCGATTCGCCTGCCACGCAGGCCGCCGGTGTTTTCACCACCAATCGGGCTGCCGCGGCGCCGGTCCAACTCTCACGCCAAAATCTGGCGGAGAGCCATGGACGTTGCCGAGCCATCTTGGTGAACTCCGGAAACGCCAACGCCTGCACGGGCAAGGAAGGGGCAGATACGGCGCAGGAGACTGCCCGCGCTGCCGCCGAACTCCTGGATATCGAGCGCACGCAAGTTCTGGTGGCATCAACTGGAGTCATTGGAGTTCCAATCAAAGCGGAACTGATTCTCTCGCGACTTCCCCGATTGAAGGAAGCGCTTTCCAGAGAGAATGCCGGGACCGTTGCGCAGGCCATTCTAACCACAGACACCGTTTCCAAAACTTGCGTTGTGCGGTCCACGGCAAGGGGCAAGCCCGTGCATATTGCCGGCATCGCCAAAGGCGCAGGGATGATTCATCCGCACATGGCCACCATGCTTTCCTTCATCACTACAGACGCCGGCATGGGCGAGCGCATGTTGCACAACCTCCTGCTCGCTGCGGTGGAGGATTCCTTCAACCGCATCACTGTGGATGGAGACACTTCCACCAACGATTCCGTGATTGCGCTCGCAAGCGGCATGGCGGAGGTCACGGTGGTTCCCGGAAACGACAGCCGGGCCTGGTTCGC
>JASIKV010000409.1 GCA_030049455.1 Terriglobia bacterium | reverse complement strand
GCGGGATACGCGGCGGAGAGTCCGAGCGTGTTGCGGAAATTCGTCCAATCCTGAGTGGAGTACAGGTCAGTGTCTTCAATTACCACAATCGTCTGGCCCTGGCCGGAGTAGCCCGCCGCGAAGGCCGGATTGAAATTGTAGATGGTCCAGAGATCGGCGGGAACCACGGGGTAGTAACCACCGCCCGCCGTGTAATTGGAATGCCCGGCGAGCATTCGATGCGGGGTCAGGTCGTTCAGCGACACAATTCCCGCCACGGTTGGGGCGAGGGCCGCGGGAATCATCGGGTCGCTGATGTTGGCGAAATGCGTCCGGCCGTTTATCCGCAGGCAGTGAATCTCGGTGTGAAACGCCTGGCCCACCTGCCCCGCGGAGCCGGAGAAATCAATGACCATCTGGCTCGGATAGACCTGCTGGACCTGGAGCCCCATTGAGCCCAGCCATGCGGAAACCTGCGCAACACCATCCGCCGATGGGCCATATGCCTTGCCGAGTTCCGCCGCAGTCAGCCAGTGGTGAAATTGCGGCGAGGCGGGATCGTGCTGCTGCCTGATGAACTCCTGAAGGGCCTGCTCGCGCTCCGGGGTTCTGCGCAACTGGAGCATCAGGTGGTTGAGAGGAAACTCATCGGGCAATCGACCCAGATCGTTTGCAGAGATTGCCTCCGGCCGTGTATTCCCGCGTAGCGTGACGAAGCCGGTTTGCCCCGAGTCCGGTGACGACGCGCCGCCCGGCGATGCGGCATTGAGTATTGCTGTTAATCCCTGGGTGGCGCCGCTAAGATTTTCAGCCGCGCGAAGGCGAGGAAGTAATCCCCAACCCGCGAGAACCGCGAGGGCCAGTCCGGCACACGCGGCGCGAATCGTCCAGATTTTGACCGCAGCCTGCTCCATAAGGGCACACTGGAGGCGGGGAGCCATTCCAAACCTCGGCTTCTCAATGCCACACGAAGGTTTGCGTCAAACCGCGCGCAGCAAGCGCGGTCAGAGCCGGATTTCCTGGTCACGTCTTCCCTGCTTCCATCGGCCTGCGGAGAATTCACATCATTAGTTTCGAATTAGAAGTTATGAAGGAAGAGAAAATGCCCAGCGGCGAAAACGCAAAGGGCGATGAGAACCGATTGCAGGCACTGGCGAGCGCCAAAATGGCCGATGTGGAGTCAGTCCAGACCTGCCACGAGGCGGCGTAAAGCCTGTCCCTCAACCCGCTCAGCGGAGGTCCGATTCTTCCGGCCACGTTAGATCGTTCGGAGAGGTCTATGCGAGCAGTGATACGCCCCGCGCCCCAAGGCTGACAACAACGGCCAGGGCGAGCAAGGCGGTGGAAGCGGCCAGCGTCAACCGCCAGCCGAGCTCACGAACCATGGCGGCGAGCGTGGCCAGGCAGGGGAGGTAGAAGGTCACAAAAAGAGTGAAGATGAGGATTTGGGCGGCGGTCATGGCGCCCAGCACGTGCGTGGTTCCCAGCGCCTGCATCAGCATCATCAGGGAAAGTTCCTTGCGCAGCACGCCGAAGATGAGCGTCAGGCCGAGGGTGCGCGGCAAGCCGAGCATCACCGTCAGCGGCGAGAGCGCGGCGTTGATGCTGTGCTCCCAACCATAGAAATCCACCAGGCTCAGCACCACGCTTCCCGCCACCAGCATGGGAGCAGCCACCAGCACGAACTCGCGCAGGCGCCACCAGGTTTTGAGGGCCACCACCCGCGGCGCGGGAGGGCGATACGCGGGAACTTCCATGAGCATTCCGGGCGAAACCTCCGGCCACATTCGCGCCAGCAGGTTCCCCGCCACGGCCACCACGAATAAATTGAGGACGTAAATTCCCAGCGCATAATATGCGCCCAGATAAAAACCCACCAGCGCGAAGATGACCGACATGCGCGCCGAGCACGGCACCAGCACAGCCAGAAACGCCGCGATAAAGCGGTCGCGCCGCGTGGTGAGCAGGCGCGTGGCCATGACCGCCGGCACGCTGCAACCGTAGCCCACCAGAATCGGCAGGGTGGCGGTGCCGTGCAGGCCGAGCTTGTGCATGACGGCATCCATCAGGTAACCGGCGCGGGCGAGATAACCGAGGTCCTCCAGAATTGCCAGGCCGGCGAGAAACGGCAGCAGATAGGGCAGCACCATCGCCACGGCTCCTGCCGTGCCCAGCACGGCGCCTTTTGCGCCCGCAAAAACCGCGGTCTGCGGATTCAGGTGTCGCGCCAGGGCCGCCACCAGCGCGTCAAAGAAACTGAGGATGCGGTCTTCGCCCAGCTTTCCGACATCGAAAATCAACCGGAAGAAGCCCAGAAAAACAGCCACCAGCACAACGTATCCCCAGAACGGGTGCATGGCCACTCGATCGACTTTTTCGCGCCAGTCCGCGCGCGGCCGGGCCAGCCGCGTGACCCGCTCGAAGAGTGAGAGGCAGGCCGAGTGTCGCGCTGCGGAAATAGCCGCGTCCGCGGGCAGGCCGGCGTGCGCCCCAATCGATTCCTGCGCCCATTCCACGTCTTCGGCGAATTCCGGCTGCTCGCTGCGAATCTGCAGGGGATCGTATTGCACCCACTGAATCGCCCGGAAGCGGGCAGGGGGAAAACTGCGGGCCGGAAGGGAGTGCACGGTCGAGGGCGCGTGAATGTGGCGGGAGGGAAATTGCACAAGTTGCGAGTCCGCCGCGCCGGTGTGCGCGGGCTCTGCGCTCAGGACGCTTGAAACCACCGCCCACGATCGCATCGCCGCCCCCTGGCCCACATTGACCCACGGCGTCCCCATCGAACAACCGTGACAATGCCCTCCTTCGCAGGAATGCATTTGCAGAGCCATGGAAGGGGCCGGCGCCCCAGGATATTCCGTCTCCCAATCCACGTCCGCCTGCGGTGTTGCGATTTCGCGCTCGGCGGGAGGCCCAAGGTCGGCGTGCCCGGTCAGCCGATCCGCCAATTCTCCAATCGCCCGTTCAATTTCCGGAGCGTAAACGAAGGGGCGGGCGTGCCACCCGCGCACCGCAAGCTCTTTTGCCGTTCTGAAGGTCTCGATGATGCCGCGGCCCCGCGATCCAATCGCCTGCACGACAGGCGCGCCCAGGG
>JASIKV010000048.1 GCA_030049455.1 Terriglobia bacterium | reverse complement strand
CGGGCGTTATCAACGTCAGCCTGGGCTGTGGAAAGCAGGCTGGAGGTGTTGATGGAGGTGAGTGGCACCGTCGTGTTGAGGGCGTCGGCGCTGGCCTGGTCATCGGCCAGTGCGGCCTGGGCATTGGCCACCGCCACGCGATAATCTTCAGGGTCCAATTGCACCAGAACCGTGCCGGCCTCGACCCTCTGATTGTCATCAACCGTCACACGTGTCACGTAGCCGGAAACGCGCGAGCTGACGGGATAGATATAGCCGTCGATCTCCGCGTCGTCGGTGGATTCCAGCACCGCGAAGTGGCGGTAGACCAGGACGGAAGCCGCCGCGACCGCCGTGAGAATCACGATGATCAGAAGCGGCTTTGCTCCACGGCTCCGGCGCGCGGGAGCGCGTCCGGGGCCCACTCCTGTGCCGGCTGGCGCGGAGCCAACGGGCTTGCTGGTTTCGGAAACATGCGTCGCGGTGTCGCCCATATCTACCTCACTCCCAAATATTGCAGCGCCGATTGCTCGGCGGTGCCCATCGCCTGCGCGAGGGAAATTTTTGCCAGGTTGAATGCGTACAAGCTGGAGATGTTGGATTGGTTCGCCGACGCCACGGATTCCTGCGCCTGCACTACCTCAAGATTATCCGCCACGCCGGCCTTGAAGCGGTCCTGCGCCTGGGCCAGCGTCTGGTTGGCGAGATCGATGTTGCTTTTTGAGACGGCCACGAGTTCGGAGGAGGACGTTAGGTTCAAGAAGGCCGTCCGCACCTGGTCGTCGATCTTGCCCTCCAGATCCGCCAGCTCCGCGCGTCGCTGCTGGAGCGCCGCGTCTGCCTGAAGCTTGTCGGCCCGCACGCGGCTGCCCTGAAAAATGGGAATGTTCAGCGAGAGAGAGAAATCCACGGTCTCATGCGAGGTGCCGAAGTTCGGACTGCCGATGTCGCCAAAGTCCGTGGCCGTCGACAAGGTCGGATAGTTTTCCGCAGCGACCGCCTTGGTGGCGAGCTCCGCCGCGTGTACGCGGGCCTTGGCGCTGAGATAGTCAGGGCGCGAGGCCCGCGCCTGTTGAAGCGCCTGCTCCAGCGTAATTTCACCCAGGGGCGCGTAGGGGACGGAATCGATGATGCGGAACTCCTGGCCGTTGGGCAAGCCGATCACGCGCGCCAGCGTCAGCTTGTCAATGTCAAGCTGGTTTTGGGCGGCGATCAGGCGCTGCTGCTGCGTCTGGAGCTCCACGTGCGCGCGCAGAAGGTCGATGCTGGCGATCACACCCTGCTTGTTCTGGTCAACGCTGTTCTGGTAGAGCGTCTGTGCCGTCTGCACCTGCGCGCGCGTGGATTCCACCGTCGCCGTGTCGGAAATCATCAGCAAATAGGCGTTGCCGGCCGTGTATACCACCAGGTCGCGGTCACTTTTGTAGCTGTACTCCGCCGCCGCTTCCGATTCCGCCGAAGCCTTCCAGTTCTTCATGTTCGACCAACTGAAGAGTTCCTGGGAATAGTAAAGGCGGGCGTCGCCAACGCTGAACGGCCCGGCGATGATGGGGATGTTGACGCCCGGGATGTGGATGTTCAGGCCGAGCGTTTTGAAATTAATCTGCTGAACGCTGGCAGCAACGCGCGCGGAAATGCTGGGCAGCAGGGCGTTCAGCGCGCTCAGGCGGACGGCGTGGGCGGCACGAGTGTTCTGATCGCTCTCGACCGCGCCCAGGTTGTACTTCAGCGCCATTTCAAAGGCCTGCTTCAGCGTAAGATCGATGATCGTCCCCGTGGGCTGCCCGGAGGGCACGCTGCCCTGGAACGGATTCTGGCCTTGAGCAGAGGAGATTCTTGGAATCCCCAGCATGAGGACAAAAAAAGCCGGGAGAGAAAGGCACAGGGGTCGGATCAAGTGTCTGCGGAACATTGGGGCTCCTCATGCGCGGGTATTGCGGATCACATCCGTTGCTTCGAGCACCTTGCCAACGATTCAAGGATGATCTCGACGGCGGTATCTTCCCCCACGCCGGAATTTACCATCAGGTGGAAGCGGTGCCGCTCGGGCCAGTCCACGTGGAAATACTTCTTGATGAAAATGGCGCGATCGCGGTCTACGGTCTCAGCGAGCTCAATGGCTTCCTGCTCGCTTTTTTTGCGAAGTTTCAGCCGGCGGACCCGTTCTTCAAATGGGGCGTAGACAAAAACGTGGTAGGCGTCGGAGCGGTCCCCAAGGTAATACGCCGAACCGCGCCCCACGATCACGGCGTCGCCGGCGTCGGCGATCTCGCGGACAATCTTCTGGACGCTGTCGCGCACGCACTCCGTGTCCACCATTCTGTAGCGCGGAGCATTCTGGCTGCCTTCAAAGCTGCCGCGCATGAAGGCCTTGAGCAGGCGATGGAAGGCCGGGTCCCGCCGTTCTTCGTGTTCCTCCACAACGCGGCAGTCACAATCCAGGCGGCGCGCGATTTCCTCGGTCAGCAGCTGATCCCAAAGCTTCCAGCCCAGCCGTGCGGCCACCTTGGCGGCGATTTCGCCTCCGCCGCTGCCGTACTCGCGCTCGAGCGTGATGATTCGAATGGGCATATGTCCCTCGTACTTCCCGGGTTTACTCCATGGCCCGCGCGCCTCCCGCGCCCGGGTCATTCTTGCGAAGCGCAAAGGAAAACACGAACATGATGCCGGCCCCCACGGCCAGAACCCAGTAGGTGTCGATGTAAGCGAGCAGCGTGGACTGGCCGATCAGTTCCTGATAAAGACGCGCATAGGCCATGCTGGTGGCTCGCGAGGCCTGCACGCCGGCTTCGGCCAGACGGAACGCCAGTCCCTTCGCGGCCAGCGTCAATGCCGGCCTCCCGGCTGTAGCGTGCGCCGCCAGATAAACCTGATGGACCTGCGCCCGGCGCGCCAGCAACGTGGTGACCATCGACGTGCCGATGCTGCTGCCGATGTTACGCATGAAATTCACCAGCCCTGCAACGCTGTTGCTCTTCTCCGTGGGCATTCCCACGTAGGATACCAAGTTGATGGGGACAAAGAGAAATCCCAGGCCGAAAACCTGCACCACGCGCAACAGGCTGGCGAATCCGAAACTGATCTCAAAGTCTAAATGCTGTGTGGAATAGTACATGGCGAGCGCGAGGGTCAGCCAGCCGAAGGCGATGAGGTGGCGCGCCTGCACCTTCGAGATGAGCGCCCCGGTGACAGGCATGAGGAACAGCAGAAGCGCGCCGCCACCCGACAGCACCATGCCCGCCGACTCGGCGGTGTATCCCATGAGCGATTGCAGGTAGAGCGGCATCATGACCAGGCTCGAAAACAGCATAATTCCCAGGATGAACATCATGGCGTTGGCGCTCAGAAAGTTCAGGTTTTTGAACATGCGTACATCCACGATAGGCTTATCGTAGAACCACTCCCAGACGACCAGGGAAATCAACCCGGCGGCGGCGATGATGGCGAGGGTCAGAATAAAGTGCGAACCGAACCAATCGTCCTCCTGCCCCTTGTCGAGCATGATTTGCAGCGCGCCCACACCCAGGGCAAGCAGCGACACGCCGATATAATCGATCTTGATGCCTCCGCCGGGCGAGCGTTTCGCCCACGGAGGGTCTTCCACCAGGCGATAAATAAGCAACAGTGCAACGATGCCGACGGGGAGATTGATGAAGAAAATCCAGCGCCATGTGTAGTTGTCCGTAATCCAGCCGCCCAGTGTGGGACCGATGGTCGGAGCGATAATGGTGGTGATGCCGTACAGCGCAAACGCCAAGCCGCGTTTTTGGGGCGGGAAGACGTCCGCCAGAATGGCCTGCGCCATGGGTTGAAGTCCGCCGCCGCCCGCGCCCTGCATGACTCGAAACAGAATGATCGTGCCCAGCGTCGGAGCGAACCCGCAGAGGAGGGAACTGATCGTGAAAATCACGAGGCAAGACATAAAGAAGCGCTTGCGCCCAAGGACGCTTGCAAACCAGCCGCTGATGGGCAGAACGATGGCATTGGAAACCAAGTAGGACGTGAGCACCCATGTACTCTCATCGTTGCTCGCGCCCAGGCTTCCCGCCATGTAGGGCAGCGCCACGTTCGCGATGCTCGTGTCCAAAACTTCCATGAACGCCGCCATCGCCACAACTACGCCGATCAGCCACGGGTTGAAGGCCGGCTGCCAGGGTTGTGCCGGCGCAGGTGCGGCGCTCCGTCCGGCCGCGCTTGCAATTTGCGGGTTGTTGGATACCCCATCGGCTTCTGACATAATGTCCTGTTCGGGATTGGATGTTAACGCAGCCCGTTTTGTTTCGGAAGCTAAGTTTGGTTATCCCTGCAAAAGAACTAATTAATCCACCCGGGAAGGATGGAGGCGACTATGACGCCCGCAGCCGATAACGGAATCGCAGTGGTTGAAACGCTTGACGCCAGCGCCGGGCAATGGTTGCGATAAGCTTTTGGCAGGTTATCATCTGACTGACAACGAAAGCGGGGGGAACGTTGGAGAAGAAAAAGCTAATTCTGGTCGGCGGCTTTTTGGGGACGGGGAAGACCACGCTCCTTTCCCAAGCTGCGCGGCGCCTTTATGAGCAGGGGCTTCAAATCGGCTTGATTACCAATGATCAAGCCACCGGTCTTGTGGATACGGACTTCTTGAAGGCGCAAGGCTGGGCAGTCGCCGAAGTCACCGGGGGCTGCTTTTGCTGCCGGTTCGATGATTTGGTGGGAAACGCCGACGGTCTGATTGAATCCTCGGACCCGGACGTCATTCTGGGCGAACCGGTGGGCAGTTGCACGGACCTTTCCGCCACCGTCCTCCAACCGTTAAAGGAAAAGCTCGCCGACCGATTCGATTTGGCGCCCTTCACCGTGCTCATCGATCCCCTGCGCATAAACGATGCCCTGGACCCAACCCCGCCGGCGGGCCTTCATTCCAGCGCACGCTACATTCTGCGCAAGCAACTCGAAGAGGCCGATATAATCGCGCTGAACAAGTCCGACCAGGTTTCCAATACGGATTTCCAACTGCACCTCGACCAATTGCGCCGGCAATTTCCCGAAACGAAGGTGATCTCCATGTCTGCCTTGACGGGAGAAGGAGTTTCCGAGTGGCTGGAGTTGTTGGGGCAATCCACTTCTGCGGGCGGCAGAATCGCTGAGGTTGACTATGACACCTACGCGGAGGGTGAGGCGGTGCTCGGCTGGCTGAATGCCACGATGCTTCTTGTTCCCGGCAAGCCCACCGACTGGGGCGAATTTGCCCTGCGCTTTTTGCTGGGCCTTCAGCAAGCATTCTCCGCCAAACCCGCGGAAGTGGGCCATGTAAAGATTTTCATGGCCTCGGCGGGGGGCGGTTCGCTTACCGCCAACCTTACCAGCTCTCGGGCCAAGCCCGCGATGATCGGAAGATTTCGCGGCAACTCAAATGTGAAACTGACTTTGAATGCCCGCGTGCAGACCTCGCCCGCCGAACTGCGGTCGATCATCGAGCAACAACTTCAGGATGCATGCGGGGAATTCATCCAGCTTCAGATTGAGGCGATCGAGAGCTTCAGTCCGTC
>JASIKV010000408.1 GCA_030049455.1 Terriglobia bacterium | reverse complement strand
CAAAATCCGATGGCTGGATTTTGACCCTCCCGACGACCCAACGTATCCCCCAACCTATGCGATGGCAGCCGCTGACAGCCTGGCATATGGCAGCCGATGGATCATTTCCCTGAATGACGATTTTCGCGCCGCGCTGCTGAAAGCGAATCCGCTGGCGACTGCCGCGTGGCGGGAAACCTGCGAGACGCTCTCCTTTTTTGAAGATCATCGAGGTTGGGAAGATTTCCAGTCGCAGGGCGCCCTGGCGGTTATTTCGGACTTCCGAGGCGAACACGCCTTCCTGAGTGGTGAAGTTCTGAACCTGCTGAACCGCCGTCACGTGCAGTTTCAGGTAATAGAAAAATCCAAGGACCTCTCCAAATCTCTAGCCGGGTTGAAAGCGATCCTCTGGCTTGACAGCGCCTCCCCCCGCAAGGACCAACTCAGCGAGTTGCTGGCCTTCGTCCGCACGGGAGGACTGTTGATTGCCCCTGACTATTGGGGTCCGGCCGGGACAAGCGAACAGATTCGCGACCCGGCCATTGATTACAAAATGTATAATGTCGCAAGGGGGCAAATCGCCGTGCCGGTGGAAGGATTCGAGAATCCGTACCAGGTCGCAATGGACGCGCATCTTCTGGCAAGCCGGCGCAACGACATAGTGCGCCTTTTCAACCCTGCCACGGCCAGTTGCCACGCGAGCTACGATCCCGGCCGTAAAACTCAGCTTGTTCAAGTTGTAAATTACGCTGCCCAGCCAGCTGATTTTGTAACGCTATGGGTACGGAACAACACTCGGGCGGGCCTCCTTTGGAAGCCGGGAGCAAAGAATGCGGCATCCATCAGCGGCTCGCCGGCCGCTCCGGGAACGGAATTCGATTTGCCTGCCATTGCCGTCACCTGTGCAGTGGAGATTGAGGGGATGAACTCATGACGACGCAAAATTGCTCGCGCCGGAAATTCTTGGGAGCCGCTGGAGCGGCGGCAGGAGCGTGGCTGGCACGTCCCGCCATGTTCCTGGCCCGACCCGCCCCCGCCGGGCGCGTGTCGGTGGGAATGTGTCCGGACTATGGCTCGCAGGTGATGTCCACGCTTGCCACGATGTTTGACCAGCTTGGCGGTCTGGAAAAACTGGTGCGCGGCAAGACGGTGGCCATCAAGCTGAACCTTACCGGCGATGCTTATACCCGTCTGGGTTATATCCCCGCAAGTTTTACCCATTGGGTGCATCCCGACGTTGTCGGCTCGACCGTGCACTTGCTTGGCCAGGCGGGCGCCGCGCGCATTCGGCTGCTGGAAAGCCCCATGTCCACGGCGGAGCCGCTCCAGGAGTTCCTGCTTCAGGCCAATTGGGAGCCTCGCCAATTCCTGAGCGCCGCGCCGCGCGTGGAGTTTGAGAACACCAATTTCCTAGGAAATGGAAAAACTTACTCGCGATTCATGGTTCCGGGCGGCGGCCTGATGTTTGCGGGCTACGACCTGAACCACTCCTATGAGGACTGCGACGTCTTTGTTTCACTGGCGAAGCTGAAACAGCATCTGACGGCGGGCGTGACGCTAACCATGAAGAACTGCTTCGGCATAACGCCCTGCACGATCTACGGCGACGGCTCACCCGCGGATGAGCCCGGCCTGGTTCCCATGGGCGGCCGCGGGCCGTTCCATTCCGGAGGTCGATTGCCGTCGAAGAGCGCTCCGCCCATGGTTGACCGCAGCGGGTCGAAAGAAGGCGGGTATCGCGTGCCGCGAGTGGTGGCGGACCTGGTGGCGGCGCGTCCCGTGCATCTGGGCATTATCGACGGAATTCACACCATGACGGCGGGCGAAGGCCCCTGGGCCGGCAATGGAAAGCATGTGCGCCCCGGCCTGCTGATTGCCGGCACGAATTGCGTGAACACTGACGCCGTATGCACCGCACTCATGGGATTCGACCCCATGGCCGACCGCGGCACCCCGCCATTTGAAACCTGTGACAGCACCTTGCGCCTGGCGGAGCAACTGGGAGTGGGGACGCGCGATCTGCGGCAGATCGAGGTGGTGGGGACTCCGATTTCCAAGGCGCGCTTCGATTTTCGCAGCGCATAATTGCCGGCCCTGCACCCGCCCTTGCGCTTTGGCGATCACACGCTCAGCACGGGGCAGGGTGCGTCGCGAACCACGGCGTAGGTCAAATCCCGCAAGCGCGACCTGCCCTGGGGGCTCCTTCCGATAACCAGCGCGTCGGCACGCAACCGCCGGGCCGCCCCGATCAGCGAGTCTTTCACGGGCCCGACAACGATTTCCATTCGGGCGTTTGAGCCCACGGCTATTTGAAGCTGGCGAACACGGTTGAGCGCCTGCTGCCTTTCCGCGGATTCCACCTTCCGCAGGAGTTCCAATTCCTCAGGCAGGGTCAATTCCCGCCGGGGCAGCGCGTGAACAAGTGTAAGGTTCGCAAGAACGCTTTCCGCCATCCGGTGGGCATAGCGAAGCACCCGCTCGGAGTCCGCGGTCAGCCCAAGCATGCACATCCATTCGCGGTGCTCAATCTCCCGGGGTGAAATTGTTTGCGCGTGCTGCGTGGTCATCACCGGACACTCCGCATCGTTCAGCACCTTGGCCGTGGTTGAGCCGAGCAGGGTTCGGCGGAACAACCCGCCATGGGTGGGCATGATGATAAGGTCGATGCCGTCCCTCTTCGCAACTTCTGCGATGCGGGTGGCGGGGTCTCCAGCCAGCAGGATTCTTCCGGTCTCGGATGGAGGGAATTCCGACTCAAGAAATGAGAGAAGCTTGGCCTGTGCGATTTGCCTGCGGTCCACTTCCATCGCGGGAACCGGACGCACCAGGGGCTCAAATCCGGCCATCGACGGCTCGAGAACGTATAACATCGTGACCTTTGAGGAGAAGATGGCCGAAGCCCTTTGCACGAATGGCGCCATGGCAACGCAGGATGGCGAGAAATCGACAGGGAACAAAATGTGCTTGATCATAACTGCCTCACCCCAGAGATTGATTCTACCTCTGAAATGCGCGGGGATTTTGGGTTGTCGGCACACTCGAGGGAATAAGATAGACTCTTCCACCCTTCGCTGAGAGGGTTTCACCATGACTTTCCGACCGGTCTTTATCGCAGTGGTCATCGCCTTTGCGCTGGTTGTGGCAGGCTTCTTGATTAACCGCGCGCGGCCCCCCATCGAAACTGAACGGGCCAGTGCGGACTTGGTCCGCGCCACGGGGAAATGCGCGGAGTGTCACTCCCGAACGCAGTACGCGATTGTTCATGAGTACGAAATGAGCGTGCATGCCCGGAAGGGAGTGAACTGCCTCGACTGCCATCAGGCCGCCGCGGGCCAGGAGAAGAAGGACCATCATGGTTTCGTCATCGCCGCAAAGCTGACGGCGGGAAATTGCCGAAGCTGCCACGAGGGCATCTACCAGCAATTCCTTCGCAGCCGGCACGCGGCCCCTGCGTGGGCGGCAATTTATGGCGAAAAGGGGCTGACGCCCGAACAGGTGAACTTCTCCGAAACCTACCAACCCGGGGGCACGCGCCGGCCGCCTCATCCCTTTGTGCAGCTCGAGGGCGGATCGGCAGTGGCCAGCGGCTGCCAGCAATGCCACAGCGTGGGAAGGCCCAACGCGGACGGCACCATCGGCACCTGCACAACCTGCCACACGCGACACACCAGTTCAGTGCGAATCGCGCGCCTGCCCAGTACCTGCGCGCAGTGCCATATGGGCCCTGACCATTCTCAAATCGAGATCTACGAGGAATCCCGCCACGGCGTGTTGTTCCAGGCGCAGGAACAC
>JASIKV010000047.1 GCA_030049455.1 Terriglobia bacterium | reverse complement strand
TGCGCGGCTACAACGACCCCGAGCGGCAGTCACGATTCACTCCGGCGGAAGTGCGCACCCACTTGAGCCTTTGGGCGATTTTCCGCTCACCGCTGATGATGGGCGGGGAATTGACTTCGCTCGATGCCGCTACGCTTGCGGCGCTGACGAATCCCGAAGTGCTGGCCGTTGATCAGCACAGCTCGCGCAATCGTGAGTTGTTCACGCGCGGCGAGCAAGTTGCCTGGGCCGCCGACGCTGCCAACGGGCATGACAAGTATCTGGCGGTATTCAACCTGGGAGATCAGGCATCGGCCGAAATCAGTGTGGCGTGGAAAGATTTGGGCCTGAGCGGCAAGTGCGCCGTGCGCGATCTTTGGGAGAAGAGCGACCTCGGTACGTTCGACTCCACGTTCGCGCCCTCAATCGAACCGCACGGAGCGGGGCTTTACAAGATCAGTCCGGCGAAATAAAGATGAGGGCGCCAGCGCGCATGATCTCGGTCATCATTCCCACCTACAACGAAGCAGCAGTGATTCAGGAGACGCTTCGGCGGGCCGCGGAGACTCTCAGAGGCGCGGGCGAGGATTTTGAAATTGTGGTAGTGGATGATGCCAGCGCCGATGGCACTGCGGAGCGAGTGGAATCGCTGGCGGGAGAGATTCCCGCGCGAGTGCTGCGAAGGCCCGGCCGGCTGGGACTGGCCACGGCCGTGCTCGATGGCGGTGCACAAGCGCGCGGCGACGTTTGGGCGGTGATGGACGCGGATTTGCAGCACCCGCCGGAGACTCTCGCTCCACTTGCCAGGGCCATTCGCGAAGGCGCAGACCTTGCCATCGGCAGCCGCTACGTCAAGGGCGGCGGCACCTCCGATTGGACCTGGCTGCGCAAAATGATTTCCCGCACGGCAACCCACATGGCTGCCACGGTGCTGCCGCTCAAACTGGCTTCTGTCGGCGACCCCATGTCGGGGCTGTTTATGATCCGAAAGTCCGCGCTCGAAGACGCTCGCCTGAATCCCCTGGGTTACAAAATTCTGCTTGAAATCATTGCCAAGGCCCATTACCGGAAGCTTGTGGAAGTTCCGTACGTCTTTCAGGAGCGCGAGCAGGGGGCTTCGAAGCTGGGCGCGCGGCAATACGTTGAGTACCTCCGGCATCTGGCGCGCCTGGCGGCGGGCACGGGCCAATTGCGGAGCTGGATTCGCTACGGTTTGGTGGCCCTGGCCGGCGCGGTCATCGACATCGCGCTCTTCGTCCTTCTGGTGAAGAAGGCCGGCTGGCGGCCCGCTCCCGCGCTGCTGCTGGCCATCGAAGCCGCGCTTCTGAACAATTTTTTCTGGAGTGAAGCGTTCACCTTCCGGTCGGCGGAGCTCTCTGCATTCCATCCGGGCATGTGGGCTCGCTTGGCAAGGTATGAGGGCATCTGCATTGCCGGCGCGGCATTGAACTGCCTCGTGACGGGCTTGTGGCTTGTTCTGGGCGGGGGAATTCTGGCAGCCGCGATGGCGGGTGTGCTGGCGGGCGGCGCTTTGAATCTTCTGCTGAATGTCCCGGTTATTTGGCGGACGTGGTCGGGCGGGAGGTGAAATCGAATGGCTTGAACGCGCAGAATGCAGACTTTGGCGCTCATGGAGTCTTCGCAAACTTCCGATATTAAGCGATAGGGCAGAGGGTTAATCGTAAGCCGGCCAATAGCCCGGACGATGCCCCCGAATTGGAAGGCTGAAGACCCGCCGAAAGGGACTGAGCGCCGTGCCGCAACCTTGCCACATCGTATTCACCACGATTCACCATCCTGAAATCCTGCGTCACCTTTACGAGAACATCCGATGCCACAATCACCTGGAAGAGGTGAAGGTCTGGGTGGTCGGCGACCGCAAGACGCCTTCAAGCGCCGCGGCATTGGCGCACCAGGTCTCAGCCCAGGGCCTTGAAACCGTATACTTTGACATCAACCAGCAGGATGTGTGGGGGCGCGGGTTTGCTCTGTATCCGTTGATTCCCTATAACACGGACGGCAGAAGGGTATTCGGCTACCTTCGGGCGCTGGAAGATGGCTGCGAGACGCTGATTTCGATTGACGATGACAATTTTCCCACGCGCGACGATTTTGTGGGGTGTCATCAACGTACAGGGCAGCAATGGCGGGGTCCGCTGCTGGCGGAGGAAAGGGGCTTCCACAATATCTGCGAATACCTCGTAATGGAGCCACCGCGGCCGGTCTTTCCGAGGGGGTTTCCGTTTCAGCTACGCGTCCACGCCAATCAGGCGCGCCATGCTTCCTGCCCCGCAGGCACAGTCATCGGGGTAACGGAAGGTTTATGGCTGGAAGACCCGGATATTGACGCTACCACGTGGCTGAACGGCAAGGTCAAAGGGGTGGACTATCACGGCCCGGAGGCCTTTGCGCTCGACTCCTCCACGTGGTCGCCGGTCAATACTCAGAACACCAGCGTGGTGCGAGAGCTGATTCCGGCATTTGTGTTCGTCACGATGGCTTGGCCGGTGCCCGGCGGCAGGCTCGACCGCTACGGCGATATCTGGGGAGGATACTTCCTGCTGGCGCTCATGCAGGGCACCAAATATCGCGCGGCATTCGGCCGGCCGCTGGTTGCGCATCGTCGCAATCCCCACAATTACCTCGATGACCTGCGCTACGAGTACTGGGGAATGATTTTGACGGACTGGCTGCTGGGGATTCTTCGCGATTCGTTCAAGCCGCGCTGCCGGTGCATGACGGAAAGGGTATTGGAGTTGGCGGAATTCCTGGAGAGTGAAGCCCTAAAGCGCTTGCCTGCATGGTGCCCGCCGGAGATTTCAGCCTTCATCCGTTCCACTGCCAGGAATCTGCGACAGTGGTCCGAGGCGTGCCGGCAAATTGGGGTTTGAACTCAGCGAGCCGCGAAGTCCAAAGCTTCGTAAGGACCTTCAGGTATAATCCCAGCATAGGCATCGTCAGTCGCGGACTTTGGGAAAGAACAGGTGATGCTGATGGAGAGTTTGATGCGACGATGGGCAGCCCAATTAGCCGGCTTGATTCTATTCGCAGTCCCCATGCCTCTGCTGGCTCAAACGACAAATCCTGATGTGCACCTGAAAGGCGCCTTCCGCAGGCCCGTGCAAAATGGCTGGACCTACGTTCACCTCGAGGGCGGGCCATTCGATTTGGGATTTCAGCACGGCTACCTGCTGGCTTCCGAAATTGAGGATGCGGAGAAGGTTGTGGTGCTCGAGCAGACGCACGGCGGGCGGCACGACTGGAGCTTCTTCCGTGACGCCGCGAAAAATATGATGTGGCCGCACATCGAAGCCCAGTACCGCGAGGAGCTGCAAGGCATCGTCGCGGGCTTGCGGGCGAAGGGTTCCACGCTGGATGTCTGGGACATCATCGCCCTGAATGCCTTTTGCGAGTGGGACTATTACGTAAAAGAATACGACCGGAAGCACGGCGACCCCTCCGCCGCGAAGCTCACCGTGCCGGAGCGTTGCAGCGCTTTCGTCGCCACGGGCAGCTACACAAAGGACGGCAAAGTGATCATTGCCCACAACGATTGGACAAATTATCTGGACGGAGCGCGGTGGACGATCATTTTTGACATCGCTCCGGCCAGCGGCCTGCGGTTTCTGATGGACGGATTTCCCGGCGCCATTCACAGTGCGGACGATTTCGGCATCAACTCCGCAGGACTTATGATTACGGAAACCACGATCTCGCATTTCTCCGGGTACGATCCGAAGGGAATTCCGGAATTCGTCCGCGCGCGCAAGGCCATGCAGTATTCCAGCTCCATCGACGACTTTGCCCGAATCATGAAAGACGGAAATAACGGCGGATACGCCAACACATGGCTGGTGGCGGACCGCAAGACGAATGAAATCGCAAGTCTCGAGCTGGGCCTCAAGAACGTCACCTTAGAGCGCAAGTCCGACGGATACTTTGTCGGCTCAAACTTTCCGGCGAACCCCAAGCTGGTAAAGGAAGAGACGGATTTCAACGTCAAGGACGCCTCGGAGAGCGCCAACGCCCGGCACGTTCGATGGGAGCAGTTGATGGCGCAATACAAGGGCAGGATCGATGTCGCAGCCGCGCAGAGTTTCCTGGCCGACCACTACGACACATTCGAAAAGAAGGACGATGCCGACGAGCGCACGCTCTGCGGTCACGTGGACCTTTCGCCGCGCGGCAGCCCACCCTGGCAGCCGCCCTATGGAGCGGCGGGAGCCGTTCAGAACAAAGTGGCGGACGCGACGATGGCCGGCCAAATGTCTTTCACTGCTGCTGCGGGACACGCCTGCGGGCTTAGCTTCAAGGCAAATGAGTACTTGCTCGAGCGAACGGGTTTTTCCTGGGAGAAATCGCTGCTGCGCGATATGGACGCGTTTCCCTGGACGACGTTTGTAAGCTCACCCGAGGCCGCAAAATCCGCATTCAAAACCAGCGGCTCAGTGTACGGTCTCGGCGACGGCAGGTGAGTGGTCCGTAAGGCGGGGTTGAGTCATGCGGTAGAGATGGTTGAGCGGCACGCGCCCGGGCCCAACGGGGAAGGCCTGGCGAATGGCTTCCACCACGTAGGCCTTGGCCAGCACCACGGCATCCCGCAATTGGCGTCCCAGAGCAAGGTTGGCGGCGACGGCGGAAGAGAATGTGCAACCCGTGCCGTGCGTGTTGTCGGGTTTGATGCGGTCGCCTGTGAACGATTCCATGTTGGTGCCGTCAAAGAACACATCGACGCACTTTTCCATGTGACCGCCGGTTACCACCACGGCGCGCGCCCCTGCTTCCACCAATTTCCGCGCCGCGGCTTTCATACTCTCGACATTATCAACGGGCATTTCCGCCAGGGCGGCGGCCTCCGTGATGTTGGGCGTCACCACGGTCACGCGAGAGAGCAGCTTCTTCCGCACAAAGTCCAGGCCGGCGGAGTCGAGCAGGTCAAAGTTGTTGGAGGAGCGCAGCACGGGATCAAGCACGGCGGGCAGGTCGGGATTCGCCTCCAGGATTTCGCGCAGAACATCGGCGGCAGCCTTGTTCCACAGCATTCCAATTTTCAGGGCCTTGACGCGGCCGTCGGAAAGGAGTGAATGGATCGATTCTTTCAGTACGGCGGGCTCGACCGGGCGCACCAAGGAGACGCCCTGGGTGTTCTGCACGGTCAGGGCGGTAATGGCTGCAACGCCATAGCAATTGTGCGCCGCAAATGTCTTGAGATCGGCAGCGACTCCGGCGCCGGCGGAGGGATCGAATCCGGCTACAGTTAGTACCACTGGCCACGCTGAACTGCTGGACTGATTCATTCCTGCCTTTGCGCCTCTCGGGGTTGAATGAGACTTTTACCGATTATAGGGGCGCTGGCGTCTTTGTCAACTGGGAATTCTGCGGTTCGCGGCACGATGGATCATGGCTTGCTGCCGTCCACCTCCATTTCCGTGTCCGATTGGATTTCCAGCCGCGGGGTTTGGTCTGATGGGCCGGTGAGCGCCTCCAGGCCTTTCATTAGAGCGCTCATTGTCTGGTGCATCTTGTAATGGTTTTGCAGCACTCTGCCGTCATCCAAGGCAACCAAGATGCGGCCTTCCCCTTTGCCGGTGATTTTGATGTCCAGCTTCCCTCCCAGGGACTCAATCTGAGGAAGCGCGCCATCCTTGCGCAGCCCCTCCAGCGCGGGCGTCAGCGAGTTCTCAATTTGGTAATCCACGATGGCGGCCTTTACACCCTTGTAGCGCGTCTTTCCGGAATACTGGAACGTGCTCTTGCCTTGCTGCTCGAACTGGTAATCGCTGGTGGGGGGTGAGTCGAGACTTTGTGTCCACTTTTCGCCAACCTTGAGCGGATGATTGGGGTATACCGACTGACCGTCCATTTGCTCAAGGTAGAGGCGCAGCATCTGCATGAGCGGTTCTTTGACGGGTGCGTCGGCGCTCCGCAGGAAACCGTCCGCGCCTTCAAATCCTACCAGACGCCGGTCACGATCATAGTGGGCCGTGAGAGTCTGGCCCACCATTCGCTGGCTGACTTCCTCCTGCGCCTGGGTGATGGAGTCGCGAACATTCTGGGGAAGCGAACCCATCTCCGTTTGGACCTCAAATTTGTCAAAGCGGTGCTGAACGTCCGCCCCACCGTCCGTGTTCACCTTCGCGACCTTTACTGTGCACTGCTGGCTCAGCCGCAAATCCGTGGGCATGGGTGGAAAAAAGTTCTTCAAGTTGGGGGGATTGGAATCGAACTTGGAAATCGCGCGGACCGTGGTCACGTAGACCATCGACTGCCCTGGGCGATACTTGCGCGCCAGCAGAACTGTGCCGCCTCCGGAGGCCTGCGTCGCGGCGGCTGACATAAACAGCAGGAACGCAACCGTGGCTTGCACCGCTCGCCGCGCGGCGCAACCAAGTTTCACTTCAGGTAGTCCTGTGTCTTGCGCGGCCCGCCGTCGAACGGGCCGGATCAGATCAATCGGAAGCCGCATGCCCAGCATCCTCCTGGTATTTTTCCAGACACGAACGCGAGCAGAAGTGCAGCGTCTCCCCACGCCGCTGGATTTTCTGTGAAAGCTCAGTGGAAACAAACATGCCGCACTGGGGGTCGCGGACCATTTCTCCGCGCTGAGGCTCGGCCGAAGCCGGCGGTGGTGGAGCGTTTCCCCACATCCGAACGCGAATCCGTGAAGGGTTTCCGCGGGAGACGATTGAACGAACCATCGCCCTCAGGAAGAGCGCCAGAGCGATGAATTCGACAATGTCAAAGAGAAAACTGCCCATGAGATTCAGACGGCGTTTCCTTCTACGGGGATGCCCCGGGCTTAACGCGAAGCCGCTGCCGTGCCGGAGGCGCGAGCGGCGCTGATTTGTTCCTTCAGAGGCCCCAGCGCCGGGTGATTGGGATTCAGCTTGAACAGTTGGTCCCAGGCCTTTTGCGCGGCCGCCACATCATGAGTGCCTTCCAGATTCACAACGATGGAGTTTACCAGCGTCGGCTCATGCTTGGGGTCGATCTGGAGCGCCTTGTCATATTCGCGCAGAGCGTCCTGCGGCCGTCCCACATTGAAATACGCCGTTCCCAGGTCCGTGCGTGCGTTGGCGTTCTTCGGGTCAAGCTCCAGCGCTCGCTGATACCATTCAATGGATTGGGAGTATTGCTTCTGGTCGTAGAGGAAATCCGCGAGCTTCAGGCGGACTTCCGCGTCCTTGGGATTCTGCGCGGCCATTTCCTCCAATCCCTGGATCATCGCTGCGCTATCGATGGGGGGATGGCCCTCCGGCAGTCCCTGCTGCGCCGCCGTTCCATCCGCGCCGGAGGAAGGAGCGGCGGCGGCAGGCGGTGTTGAGGCAACTAGTGATGCGGCCTGGGCAGATTTTTGACGCGCGCTCCAATTCATCTGGGCTTCAGTGATATAGCCCGCCAGAAAACCGACTGCCAGAAAAATCACTGCGGTAATGATGGTCTCTTTTTTCATGGGGCGCTCGCGGGTTCGCGCGGCTTCCACTGCTCAAAGAAGGCCTTGATGCTCTCGTAGCTCATGTGGCGGGCGTCGGCGAATTGACCCTGGTCCATGGCGTAAAGCAGCGCGCCGCGGGAGCTGAGAACCGCCAAGGCGGGGATGCCTTGCTTGATGGGCACGTGATACTGTTCGGCAACGTCCAGGTTCCTGTCGTAACGCCCCAGATTGACGTCCACGATCACATAGTTCTTCTCGATAATTGCCGCAAGCTCAGGCTTGTGCATCTGCGCGTCCAGCGCGCGGCAATCGCCGCACCAGTTGGCGCCGAACACCAGCACGACATTCCGCTGGGTTGCCTCCGCCTTGCTGATCGCCGCGGCCACCTCCCGATGCGCATCCGCCTTCTCATCGTAGATGGATCCGGCGGGCTGATCGGTTGCCGCGGGGACAAGCAACAGCAAGAATAAAGGAATCCACAGTTCGGGGCGATTCATTTGTGCTCCTTTCGTTCACATCATAACCCAATTACCCGCAAATCCCGAAGGTTTGCGGTAGTGGGTCAGTGTGAATCTTGGAGGCGGCTTCGCGCGGTGCGGAGTTGTAGCGCGGCTGTCCTCAGCCGCGTAACCGTCGCGGGTGGGGACACCCGCGCTACAAAATTCAAACTGAACCACTGCCAGGTTTGCGGCCGTGCCGGGCGGCTTTCATTTCTCACTCCCTAACCGGCTGTGATAGCATCGAGGGCCAAAATCCTGAAGTGGAATGGTCCATGGATTACAGCGGACAACCCGCATCGCGTTTTGCCTTTGCCGACATCCTTTATGAGAAAAAGGAAGGCATTGCGCGCGTCACGCTGAACCGGCCTGAAATCTACAATGCCTATTCCTCCGGCACGCTCCGGGAATTGACGGAAGCCTTCCGCGACGCTGCCTTTGACGACGCCGTGGGAGTGGTGGTGCTGACCGGAGCTGGCGACAAGGCGTTCTGCTCGGGAAGCGACGCCCGGGAATTCTCGCATGAATTTCTGCAACGCCCGCGGAATTTCTGGAAGTTCCAGGGCTTGCTCTACGAGGCCCTGAATCTCTTCCGGCGCCTCGGGAAGCCCACGATTGCGCGCTTGAACGGAGTTGTGGCGGGTGCAGGCAACGATTG
>JASIKV010000407.1 GCA_030049455.1 Terriglobia bacterium | reverse complement strand
CGCGGCGCGGTCCAAGTCGCCGGCCGCCAGATACACATCGCCGAGCAATTCCGCCGCCTCAACGTCGTGCGAGTCGAGCGCCAACGCCGCCTTGAGCTGATCCGCTGCTTCATGGTAGCGATGCAGCCCGATGAGCGAACGCGCCAGGTCAAGGTGCGCGGGCAGGTTGCGCGGGTCGCCCGCCAGTATTCCCTGGAATTCCGCCACGGCTTCTTCGGCGTGGCCGGTGCGCGCCAGATGCCCCGCCAGCAGGTAGCGCTTGAACTCAAGCAGGCGGTCCTTGGGATCGACGCCGGAATCGTCGAGCGCCGGGTGGGCGGAAGTGATCTCAAGATACCCGAGCGAGCGCAGGCCTTCGGCAGCGCCCGAGCCAATGTTCGTTGATGCCGCTGAGCCCCGCTGCGGACGGTAGGTCGATTCGAGCGTGATCAGCCGCTCGCGGTAAGACTCGGCAAGAGCCGACTGGCCGGGCAGCAGATTGTGGAGTTCGGCGGGATCGCGCTTCAAGTCGTAGAGCTCGGGATGCGGCGCATCGATGTACTGGTAATCGCCACGGCGCACGCTGCGCAGCACGGCCCACCCGAACTTGTCATGCGCGTAGGAGCTCTCACTGTACACGTCGCGGGGCGCGGATTCCCCTCCCTGCGCGAGCTCCAGCAGGCTGTGACCGCAGAAGCCGGGCGGCGAGGAAATTCCCAGGAAGCTCAGAATCGTGGGCGCAACGTCGATCAGGCCCGCAGGAGCGCTGACCGAGGGCGAGAATCGATTTTCCAGTTTCGTGCTTCGCTCTGCCCCAGGGGCGGGCCAGTGAAAGATGAGCGGCACATGGAGCGTGCTGCGATAGACGAAGTATCCGTGGGTGCTTTCGCCGTGCTCGCCCAGGCTTTCGCCGTGGTCGGAGAAGAGCACGACGAGCGCGCGCCGGTCGAGCCCCGAGCGCGCGAGATACTCGAAGAAGCCGCCCAATGAGCCGTCGGCGTAAGCCAGCTCCTGGTCGTATTCGCTCTGCGGGGCGCGCGCGCGGAAGGCGGCCGGCGGGTCGTAAGGCTCGTGAAGATCGAAGAGGTGAATGAACAGGAGGAACGGCTTGTGGGAATTCTGCGCGAGCCATGCCTGCGCGCTTTGCAGCACCTGCGCCGCAGGCCGCTTCAGTTCCAGCGCGCTGTTCACCCCGCGCGCGTCAAACGGGCTGTCGTAAGTCTGAAATCCCTGAGCCAGACCGAATCGCCGCGCCAGGAAGTATCCGCCAATGAATGCGGCAGTGGAATATCCGCGCGAGGCGAGAATGGCCGCGAGCGTGACGGCTCCGGGCGGTAGCACCTGCGCGTTCTCGCGAATTCCGTTGGCGAAGGGGTAGGTGGAGGTGAAGAGCGAAACGTGGGAGGGCAGCGTAATGGGCGCCTGGCTGCTGATTTCCGTAAAGAGCGTCCCGCCGCGGGCAAGTGAATCGATATGCGGTGTCTTGAGACTTGTGTAGCCGTAACAGCTCAGGTGGTCGGCGCGCAATGTGTCGATGGAAATCAGGATGACCGGCGTGGGTTCGGCCGTACCCTGCGAAGTTGCCTGCTGTGGCGCCGCACAGTGCGCCCCTGCCGGCGGAATGGCCAGAAGCGAAAGGAGGATTGCGAAGCGACAGGCGTGGCGCATCTTTCCATGATAATCGACGAGCGGCGCGGCCCGAAAGTCCGGCGAGGCGGCAATTCAAAGTAGTGCGGCGAGCGCCGCATCCGCCACGCGCACGGCGGAGAGGATTTGGGCGGGTTCGTGGACGCGCACAAGGTGAGCGCCACCGAGAATGGCCACAGTCACGGCGGCGGCGTCACCCATCAACAAGTGGTCGGGCTGAGGGGCGGGGTGCGCGCGCCGCCTTCGTGCGGCGTCCAGGCCTTCGCCCGCCACGATGGCTCGCACAAAGGATTTGCGCGAGGCGCCAATCAAAATGGGAAGGCGGAATTGCTGAAGGCGTGCAAGATTCGAAAGGATCTCATAGTTCTGCCGGCGAGTCTTGCCGAACCCCAGGCCGGGATCCAGGATGAGTTGCGAGCGCTTCACTCCCGCGGCGAGCGCCTGGGCGATGGATTCCCTCAGCTCGCGGGAGATTGCGGCCCAAATATCGCGCGCGAAGGGTCCGCGCTGCATGGTGGCGGGCCGGCCGCGCAGGTGCATCAGGATCAGCGGAGTGCCGCGCCGCCGGACCACCTCTGCAAGGCGCGGGTCAAACCGCAGCCCGCTCACGTCATTCACAATGCCGGCGCCCGCCTCGCAAGCCTGCTCGGCGACCTCCGCCTTGGTGGTGTCGATGGAAATCGGGACATCAGGCAGCTTGCGCCGCAGGCCGCGAATAACCGGCAACACGCGGCGGAGCTCCTCTTCCGCAGGCACGGGCTGAGATCCGGGCCGCGTGGATTCACCGCCCACGTCAATCCAGTCGGCGCCTTGCCGGGCCAGCTCAATGCCCTGCCGGATGGCGCGGGCCGGGTCAAGGTACCGGCCGCCGTCCGAGAAGGAATCCGGCGTGACGTTCAGCACGCCCATGATCAGCGTGCGCCCGCCCAGCGCAACCTTTCGCCCGCCGATCCTGATCTCATATTCCCGGCGTGGGTTCATAGGAAAAGGGCATGTCTTAATTCAGGCCCTGAAGATCTGCGCATAGACGACGGCGCCAAGAATGCCGCCGACGACCGGCCCCACGATCGTGACCCAGCTATAACCCCAGTCGGAGCCGCCTTTGCCCGCGACGGGCAGCAGAGCGTGAGCGACGCGAGGGCCGAAGTCGCGCGCGGGGTTTATGGCAAATCCCGTGGGCCCGCCGAGGGAAAGGCCGATGGCCCAAATGAGGAACCCGATCAGCAGCGGCGTAAGACCGCTTTGCGCCGAGGGCTTGTTCGCAACGAGGAAGAGCACGCCAAATACCAGGACGAAGGTTCCGATGATCTCCGTGAGCACGTTTAGCGGATAGTTGCGGATGGCCGGGGCGTTGCAGAAAACCGCCAGCTTTGCGCCTCGATCCTCCGTCACCTGCCAATGCGGCAGATAAGCGAGCCAGACGATCACCGCCCCAAGGAAAGCTCCCAGAAACTGCGCCGCCAGGTAAGCGGGAACGCTGCTCCAGGGAAACTTGCCAATCATGGCCAGACCGATGGTGACCGCGGGATTGATGTGCGCCCCGCTGATGCTCCCCACGGCGTACACCGCCAGGGCCACCGCCAAACCCCAGCCCGTGCAGATCACCATCCAGCCGGAGTTCTGCGCCTTGGATTTGTTCAGCACAACCGCGGCCACAACTCCGTCCCCCAAAACGATCAGAAGCATAGTTCCCACCAACTCGGCCAAAAACGTGTTCATGCGCCCCCTCCTGTCCTGTGTTTTTACGCCCGAAGGAATCGCAAGAGTATAGCCCTGCATCAGGGATTTTGCTTGGGGAAAAAGGGGAGGAAGCGCAAAGTTAAGGCGAACAGATCACGGCCGGAAAACATCATCGACGGGCAGAGTAAATCCGCGGAGCATTCGAGAATCCGCTTTCCAGCTTCGAAGCTCACTCACGCCGGCTGGGGCCGCTCGCGCGGCGGCATGCCGGAGGGTTGCGAGGGCTGCGGCTTGAGCACCTGCACGGTCTCCGAAGGCGGGGCGGGCGGTTTGGGGGTGCGCACCAGCTCGGGCAGGGGCTTCCCCTCGATCAACAGCTTTACTTCGCTGGCGTCAAGCACTTCGCGCACCAGCAGCGCTTCCGCAATGCGCACCAGCGCTTCGCGGTTGGTGGTGAGGGCCTCGTGCGCGCGGGAGTAGCCGGTGCTGACGAATTTCTTCACTTCCTGGTCGATCTTGATGGCCGTGTCTTCGCTGAAGTCGCGCTGCGTGGCCAGGTCGCGTCCCAGAAAGATTTCCTGCTGGTTCTTGCCGAACGCCAGGGGTCCCAGGTCCGACATACCCCATTCGCAAACCATGCGGCGGGCCACTCCCGTGGCCTGCTCAATGTCGTTGCCCGCGCCGGTGGTGATGTGGTTCAGGAAGATCTCTTCCGCGGCTCTGCCGCCCATCATGATGGCAAGCTGCGATTCCAGGTAATCGCGCGTGTAGGTGTGCTTGTCGTCCAGCGGCAACTGCATCGTGACGCCGAGTGCCATGCCGCGCGGAATAATCGTGACCTTGTGCAGCGGGTCGGCGTGGGGAACGATCAAGGCCACCAGCGCGTGTCCGGCCTCGTGGTAGGCGGTGTTGAGCTTTTCCTCGTCGGACAAAATCATGGACTTGCGCTCCGCGCCCATCAGCACCTTGTCCTTCGAGGTTTCAAAATCGGTCATCATCACGGTCTTGCGATTCTGTCGTGCGGCGAGTAGTGCTCCTTCGTTGATCAGATTCGCCAAATCGGCGCCGGAAAAGCCCGGCGTCCCGCGCGCCAGGACGGAAATATCCACGTCTTCGGCGAGGGGAATCTTCTTGGTATGGACCTTCAGAATCGCTTCGCGGCCGCCCACGTCCGGCCGAGGCACCACGACGCGGCGGTCGAAGCGCCCGGGGCGCAGCAGCGCGGGGTCCAGAACGTCAGGGCGATTGGTGGCGGCGATCAGGATGACCCCTTCGTTCGATTCGAATCCGTCCATTTCCACGAGCAATTGGTTCAGTGTCTGTTCGCGCTCGTCGTGCCCGCCGCCCAGACCGGCGCCGCGGTGGCGGCCGACTGCGTCAATTTCGTCAATAAAGATGATGCACGGGGCATTCTTCTTGCCCTGTTCAAACAGGTCGCGCACGCGCGAAGCCCCCACGCCCACGAACATCTCGACAAAGTCCGAGCCGGAGATGGAGAAGAAAGGGACATTCGCTTCACCGGCAATGGCCCGCGCCAGCAAAGTCTTTCCCGTGCCCGGAGGGCCAACCAGCAGCACGCCCTTGGGAATGCGTCCACCCAGTTTCTGGAACTTTTGCGGCTCGCGCAGGAACTCGATAATCTCCTGCAACTCCTCCTTCGCCTCTTCCACTCCCGCCACGTCCTTGAAGGTCACTTTCTTCTGTTGCGTGGAGAGCAGGCGGGCGCGGCTCTTCCCAAACGACAGCGCCTTGTTGCCCCCCGACTGCATCTGCCGCATGATGAAAAGCCAGATCCCCACGATCAGCAGGATGGGCAGTCCGTTGGCGAGCCACGCCATCCAAGACGAGCCGGAGCTTTCCTTGATGGTGACATTAACGTTCTTGTCTTGAAGTTCCTTGTAAAGATCGGGGTAGTTGACAGGGACGGTGCTGCGGAAATGTGCAGCTTCCTTTCCCGCCGCGTCCTTCTTGAGCGTACCCGTAACGTCGCCACCCGTAATGGTCACATCGCGGACGTTGTCTTTGCCCACTTCCGTCATGAACTGGGTGAAAGTCAATTCATCAATATGATCGCCGGTGCTCTGCTTCACCACCATCCAAATCAGCAGGGCGGTAACCGCCATGACTACCCAGAATATGATGTTCTTAACCGCCGAGTTCACGGAATGACCTCCTCCAGCCCCCCGAACGCCTTACCCGGGCCCTGGAACACCACTTAATTAGATGCTTCCCATCCCCGCTCCGCTTCAATACTGACCGGCAATTATGCAACCCTGGCAAGGAAAGGCAGGTTGCGGTATTGCTCCCGAACACCCAGCCCGTAGCCAACCAGGAAGCGGCCAGAAAGCTTGAAACCCGCGTAATCCACCGGAACATCCGTCTTGCGCTCGTCCGCCTTGTCGAGCAGCGTTGCGATGCGCAGGGAAGCCGGGCGCTGCATCATCAGCATCCGGCAAAGGTGATCCAGCGTAATCCCCGACTGCAGAACGCCCTGCACGATCAGCAACTCTTTGTCGTTCGCCTCCACGGGCGGGATGAACATGATTTCCCGCATGTGGAGCGTGCCGGCGTCGCTATCGCGCATCTGGGTGCGGACAAACGAGCAGTCCACGGGAATCGTCAGGGCACGCACCAGGTCCGCCATAAAGATAAAGCAATCTTCCAGAATGCCGACCACGTGGATGGTCTTGCCCGCGTAATCCTTGCTGATCTGGCGCGCCAACTCAAGCACCCGCTTGCGGATGTCTTTCTCGCTCACCACGACCTTCAGCTTTGCGCCTGTGCTTTTGGTTGGACGGCCCTTCGTAACTTTCGTTGTGGGGCGTTTTTTCATGCTGGATTTTTCCGGGCGGCGGTCGACGGCCGCGTAGATTCC
>JASIKV010000046.1 GCA_030049455.1 Terriglobia bacterium | reverse complement strand
TGGACGAGCTTGCGGCACGGTGTGGTCCGCTCGCGCGCGCCGTTTTGCTGGTCCATCCCAATAATCCCACGGGAGCATTCTCAAAGAAGCATGAGCACGAACGCATAACCGAAATCTGTCTTCGCCACGGCTCAGCGCTTATCGCCGACGAGGTATTTGCCGATTTTGGATTCGAAGAAGACCCTCGACGAGTGGTCACGCATGCGCAGGGATCGGAGGCGCCCACCTTCACGCTCAGCGGCCTGTCCAAAATCTGCGCCCTGCCGCAAATGAAGCTCGGCTGGATCGTCGTGAACGGCCCACGGCAATGGCAAAGCGAAGCGTTGGCGCGCGTGGAGGTGATTGCGGACACTTACCTTTCCGTCAGCGCGCCCGTGGCGCTTGCCGCTCCCCAATGGCTCGCGCGCCGGGGCGAGATTCAAGCGCAAATCCTGCAGCGTGTGCAAGCCAATCTGCGCAGGCTCGACGAGTTGCTCACGCCCGGCTTGCCGGTGACCCGATTGAAGGTGGAAGGCGGCTGGTATGCAATTCTGCGCGTGCCCTCCACACGCAGCGATGAGGATTGGGCGGCGGAATTGCTTGTTCAGGACGGGGTTTCCGTTCACCCCGGCCATTTTTATGATTTTCCTTCGGAAGGATTTTTGGTGGTCAGCCTGCTGCCGGCGTGCTCCGTGTTTGAAGAGGCATTGGGCAAGGTGATTATGAGGGTCTGCAGCAGAGGCTGATTCACCACTTTACAGCATCCAATTATTGGAGACCTATGGCCCGAGGTTGGGAAAGCAAATCGGTGGAGTCACAAATGGAATCTGCACAGTCGGAAAAGAAAGACGCGCCCAAGCGCATCACGCCGGAAGCGGCGGCCGCCCTTCGCAAGAAAGAAACGCTGCTGCTGGCTCGCGCCCGTCTGCAACAGCAGATGCGCGCAGACCTGCACCCGCGGCACCTCGAGATGCTCCAAAACGCGCTCGCGGATTTGGAGAAACAACTTGCGGAATTTGGGGCGTCGGTGGACGGTCCGGCAAGTTCGTAACCCCTTGAGTGGTAATCGCTACGAGGGCAAAGAATCGTGGCTGCTGGTGATTATACTTTCGTCAGCAAGGACCAAACCTCCCGTGGTGCTTACCGGGATTCCAAGGAACTTGTCGTCCGGCCCGGCGCCCAACTGCCCGACACTTGCATCGCGTGTGGCAAAAAGGCCTGGGGAAATCTCATTCACAAGGATCTTCCCGAGGTGACTGTATGGCTTCTGCTCCCGTCCATATTGGGTCCGATGGCTAACGCCGCAGCTAAATTCAGGTTCGCATTTCCCTTCTGCCCGAATTGTCCGCCTGAAGGTCCTTACTTCACCGCCAAGCGCGTCGACAAACATCTGGCTGTAATCCACGTCAGTTGCGGCGCCTTTCTTGAAGCTTTCCCTCCCATGCCACCAGACGTAGCCGCGGAAAAGAACCTATCGTGGTTTCGAAGAAGGTTCCGGTGGTTCCATCAATAGGACGCCTCTATTTGTCTTTCACAAACTTGAGCGCGGCGGAATTGATGCAATAGCGCAAGTGAGTAGGCGGGGGGCCATCTTCAAAAACGTGGCCCAGGTGGGCATCGCAGCGGGCGCACTGAACTTCCGTGCGCCTCATGCCGTAGCTGTTATCGGTTTTCAACTGAATGTTTTTGTTCTCCGCAGGATCCCAGAAGCTCGGCCAGCCCGTGCCGGATTCAAACTTCTTCTTCGAATGAAACAGGTCGGCGTCGCAGCAGACGCAGTGGAACATGCCCTCGCCGTGAAAATCCCAGAACTGGCCCGTGAAGGCGCACTCGGTTCCGCCGTGGCGCGTTACCTGATACTGCTCGGGCGTGAGAATCTGCTTCCACTCCGCGTCGGTCTTTAAGACTTTCTCCATTCTCAGTCGCCTTCTTTGCGCTTACTTCTTCTTGCTGCTGTCGAGTGAACGGATATAGGCCACCAGGGAATTGATTTCATCCTCCGAGAGCTTGTCTGCAAAGGCCGGCATGGGCGTGCCTTTTTTTCCGTTCTTGATCGTGTCCGCGATTTCTTTGTCGGTTATGGAAGCATGATACTTGGGATCGGTAAAGTCCGGCGTCTTGAGGGCCGAATAACCCTTGCCGTCAGCGCCGTGGCACATCGAGCACTTTTTCTTGAATAAGTCGCCGCCGTCAGGAGCGGGCGCCGGCCCGGCCTGAAGCGCCAGGGAGAAAAGGGCGCATGAAAACCCCAAAAACAAAATTTTGACAATCGTTGATTGCTGGAATCGCATGGATCTCCTTCAGTGTGAAAATGTGGTCTTTACTTCAGCGGGACGTAACCGGGCGGCAGCGCCGAACCTGTTCCGAAGAAGAATTGCTCCATCTGGGCGGCGATGAAATCCTGGGCTTCCTTGGTGGAAGGCACCAGTCGGTACTCATTGATGAGCATTCTCAGGAGATTCATCCATTGGTTCCACGCTTCCTGGGAAACATGGTCGTAAATGCGCTGGCCCAGCTCGCCCGGCCACGGAGCTTCATCCAGGCCGGGAAGCTCCTTGTTCAGCTTCACGCATTTCACCATTCGTTGTGCCATCGCCACGCCTCTCCTTTGAATCGCCACGGCGCGTTGAAGCCGTTCATCTCGCCGCTTCCCGAAAAGCCCTCAGTTCACCCGCAGTTTTATTATACAGGAAGATGAGCCGGCAGCGCGGGCGTCCCACCCATCCGGGGGTGAGGGAGCGGCAGCTCCCGCACTCCAAGTGGCCTTTAACTCGACGATTTCTTGCGGCGAATTTCCAGCTCAACTTCTTCTCCCTCTGCCAGGTGGATCTCTCCCTGCGGATGAAGCGATCCATCCCGAAACGTGGCGGAGACGGTGACGGGGTTGGGGGAAGAAGTCGTGGTGGAAGCGGGTGAAGGCGCAGGCGCGCGCTCCTGGCCGTCCAAGGCCTGATTTACTAGCCGGTCGGCCTCGCGGTTTTGCTCGCGGTAGACGTGCTGAATTGAAAAGGACTCGAGTCGCGCGATCAGAGCCTGGGCCTGCGCGTGCAAAGGCTTCAGGTCGGGGCTGCGAACCTTGTACCGCCCGTTGGCCTGGTGGGTCATCAATTCCGAATCGGTCAGTACGCGCAAACGCGAATAGCCGTGGCCAAGGGAATACTCCAGCGCCGCCAGCAGGCCCTGGTATTCTGCGAAGTTGTTGGTGG
>JASIKV010000406.1 GCA_030049455.1 Terriglobia bacterium | reverse complement strand
ATCTGGCGGCGGCTCGATGACGCGGTTTCGCATTCCACGTATGGCATTTCGCCGGAGAGCCCCGAGTCCTGGTCGGCGCCGGTCCAACATCTCGATTTTGCCGCCGATCAGGGTACCTGGGATATCACCATTCATATTGCAAAGTGACGGCTTCCAAGGGTGATGGCAGCCAATCGAATTGAGGAGGATCAATGAATGCCTCGCGATCCCGCCGTGATTTCCTGACCACAGCGCTGGCAATGGGAGGCGCGTCGGCGCTCGCGGCCCGCTCGTTTGCGGAATCGAAAACCGTGGGGCAGCATTCGCGAAACAAGAGAGGCGTGCGCACGGGCATGCTGCCGGGAAAAATCCCTTATGTTGAGCGTTTCAAACTGGCGCGCCAATGCGGCTTCGATCAGCTTGAGCCCCCGGCCACCTTCAACCAGGATGACGTGGCGCAGATTCAGCAAGCGGCGGCCGAGGCACAAATCGAAATCGGGTCTGTATCCAACGGCATGAACTGGAAGTATCCGCTGACTGACGGCGACCCGGCCGTGGCACAAAAAGGCATTGAGGCGCAGACGGCGGCTCTGCACAACGCCCACACCTACGGGGCGGAGGCGATTCTGACGATTCCCGGCGTTGTGACCGCCGCTGTCACCTATCGCGATGCGTGGACTCGCTCGCGCAAACAGATCGAACAGTTGTTGCCGCTGGCTGAATCGCTGAGGGTTTATATCGCGCTCGAGGAAGTCGGCGACCAGGCAAAATTTCTGCTTACGCCGCTGGAGTTTGCCGCCTACATCGATGACTTCAGGAGCCCCTGGATCAAGGCGTATTTCGATGTGGGCAATGTCATGCCGCTGGGTTATCCGCAGGATTGGATTCACACCCTCGGCCCGCGAATCGTGAAGGTCCACTTGAAGGATTTCGATCCCAAAACGAGAATGTTCGTCAATCTGGGGGATGGGGCAGTGGATTGGGCGGCCGTCCGGCAGGCGTTCGCGGATATTGGTTACGCGGGGACCTTTACCGTGGAATTAAACGGCGGCGACGAAGCCTACCTGCGCGACGTTTGCGGGCGAATGGAACGGCTGGTGATGCCGCCGGCGTGACGGGTCACACCCTTTTGATAATCCCCGCACCTTCTTGAATCGTCAAAAACCGATTGGCCTCAACATTGGAAAACTTCTCCACCTTCTGAGTGGTGGGCCAGGTCACTTCGATCGAATCGATTTGCCGCGCTGCCCCCAGGCCGAAATGCAGGCGCAGATCGCTCTGCGACATCACGCTCGTGCCGGAGTGAACTTCGTCCAACTGTGCGTGCCGGCCGGTGACCACGCGCACTCGCGCCCCAATGGCAGTGCGGTTGCAGTGCACTCCCAGCAGTTTGATGCTGATCCAATTATTCCTGTTCCCGCCGTCATTGCGAAGCAGAGACGGGTAATCGTTCATGTTCAGGACCAGCACGTCCACGTCGCCATCGTTGTCGAAATCGCCGAACGCACAGCCGCGGCTGGAGAATTTCGCCGCCACGCCCGGTCCCATTTCCCTTGAGACGTCCTTAAACCTGCCGTTTCCCAGGTTGCGGTAAACCAGCCGGTTTTCGAAGAATTGGGCTTCGATGTGATACTCCTCGATCTCCGGATAAACGTGGCCGTTGACTTCGAAGATGTCGGTCCAACCATTGTTGTCGTAGTCCATGAAGCCTGCGCCCCATCCGACGTATTGCGTATTGACCCCAAGGCCGGAGGCGTAGGTGGCGTCGGTAAAGGTCCCGTCACCGTTGTTGTGGTAGAGGTCCGGCGTGTCATCGGAAAAATTGGTTTTGAAAATGTCCAGCCACCCGTCGCAATCGTAGTCGCCCACGCCGACGCCCATACCGGACTGCTCCTGCCCATCCTCGTTATAGGCGCAGCCGGCCAGCACACCGACATCCTCAAACGTTCCATCATGCTTGTTGCGGAACAAGATGCTGGGCTCGGAATCGACGGCGATGTAAACGTCGGGCCAGCCGTCGTTGTCAAAATCGTAGGAGACCGCTGTGATCGAGTAGCGCCGGCCGGGCTTCAGGATGCCTGCTTTTTCCGAAACGTCTGTAAACGTCCCATCGCCATTGTTGTGGTAGAGGATGTTCATCCCGCCCGGCAAACCCTGCGGGCCGCACATGACCGGCATGCCTTTCCATTCGCACCCGCCGGGTTGACGCGGCGTGGGAGTCTTCGCCATGTCAAAGTCGATGTAATTGCATACGAACAAATCGAGAAATCCGTCCCGGTCATAGTCGAGCCACGTGCAGCCGGTGCCCCAGCGGACGCGGTCTTCCCACAAACCGGCCTTTTTTGTTACGTCAGTAAATGTACCGTCGCCATTGTTGTGCCACAGCACGTTGTGGCCCCAGTAGGTGCAGAACAGGTCGTCCCAGCCGTCGTTGTCGTAATCCCCCACGCAGACACCCGCGCCCCAACCGGTAAGGCCAAGACCGGATTTTTCGGTAACATCGGTGAATGTTCCGTCGCGATTGTTTTTGAACAGGTGTTGCGTGGGAGTCCTGCCGTCGGGATAAGGGTCTTCGCCGGGCAGCCGATCTCCGTTGGTGAGATAAATGTCGATCCAGCCGTCCTGATCGTAATCAAAGAAGGCGAGCCCGCTGCCCTTCGCCTCCAGAATGTACTTCTTGTGCTTCACGCCGCCCCAAACGTTGGGAACCTTCAAGCCGGCGTCTTTAGCAACATCCACAAAAGTTACGGGGATGGTGGCGTCAGGTTGAGCTGTACGAGCCGCTTGCAGCCTGGGGGCTTCCGTCCATCGCCAGAGCGGAGTGGCTAAAGCGCCAAGGATCTCCGAGCCCAAGAGCACGCCCGTCGATCCCAGCCAATTTCGGCGTGAAAATTTCATGCCCTCCCCGGTCACTCGTGGCACGGGCGTCCTGCCCGTGCGCATGGGCAGGATGCCCATTCCGCTTAATGTTCACGTCCGGATTTTACATAACTCAGGAATCGTTTGGCCAGATTGCTGATGCGCCCCGCCTGCCGGTGGCGCAGCGCCTCGGGCGGCAGAAGTTCGCGGCCAATGCCCAGCGCTGCAGCGCCCGCAAAAATAAACTTGGAGGCATTCTTTTCCGTCACGCCTCCGGCGGCAATGAGCGGAATGTCGGGAAACATCTTGCGCAGCGAGCTGATGTAATTCTCGCCGCCGATTTGCGCGCAGGGAACTACCTTCACGAAATCTGCGCGCGCCTCCCACGCCGTCATCACCTCCGTCGGCGTGAGGGCTCCGGGAAAAACGATGACGCCCTTCTTTACCGCGAATTCGATCATTCCGAGCTTCAGTCCGTCGCTGGTCAGGAATTGCGCGCCCGCGTCGAGACACTCGCTCGCCTCCGCCACGTCCATGATTCCGCCGGCGCCCACCACGAGATTGGGCGCGTCTTTAACGAGATTGGTGATCACTCTGGTGGCCTGGGGCACGGTTAAAGTAATTTCAATGATATCAATGCCGCCCGCCACCACGGCATCCACTGCGAACAGGGCCTCAGGCGCGGAGTAGACGCGAATGGCGGCGACAATTCCAGTTTGCTCAATGCGAGCCCGCACTTCCTTCGAGGTCATGGGGCGCTCCTGGCGGTCCGGCAAGGCCCGCCGGTACGGCCATCATACTCTGAGTTCTGGTTGAAGTCAGTTCTTCGGTACGTCCGGGCGGTTCCACCAGCCGCCGCCCAGCGCTTGAAACAGCGCAGCCGAGTCTGCATAGCGATTGGCCTGCGCCTGAACGAGGTTGATGACAGCCTGCTGATATGCTTGTTCCGCGCTGAGCAGCGCCAGGTAGCTGAGGTAGCCCGAGCCATACTGCTTCTTCGACAATTCCAGCGTGACGGCCGCGGCGTCTTTGGCGCCCGCTGCAGCCTTCAAACCGTCCGCATCCTGACTGAGCGCGTGCAGCGTGTCGGCCACGTTCTGAAATGCCGTCAGGACTGTGCTGCGATACTGTTCCTGCGCTTCCGTAAAGGCAGCCTGCGCAGCGCGCTCGCGATGCTTCAGCGTTCCGCCGTCGAAGATGGGCTGGGTGATGCCTGCGGTCAAATCCCAGAAGCCGTTGCCCTGGGAGAACATTTTGCTGATGTGGTCGGGAGAGCTTCCGGCGTCAGCACTGAGATTGATCGAGGGAATGCGGTTGGCGATGGCGACGCCCACCAGGGCGCTCGCAGCGTGCAGGTTCTCCTCCGCTTGGCGAACGTCCGGGCGCTGCTCAACGAGTTTCGAGGGAAGACTCAGGGGTAGCTCCTGCGGCAATTGCAGGCTGGCGAGTTCGAACTTTTCGGGAAAATCCTTTTCCGGGAACCCGCCGGCCATCACTGCCAGGGCATCGCGCTGTTGCGCCAACTGTTTCAGGAGCGGCGGCAGCGTGGCCGCAACCTGCGCGAGCTGCGATTCCTGCGCTGCCACGTCGAGCTCGCTGGCATACCCTTTGTGATATTGCTCGCGCAGGGTTTTCAGCATGTCGGTGTTGATGGCGATGAGCTCATGCGCGGCGTCAATCTGCCCGCGCAGTGAGGCTTCCTGAATGGCGCCTGCCGCAACATTGGAGCTGAGCGTGATGTGCGTGGCAATCAGGGCAAAGCGCGCCTGCTGCGCCTCGGCCTGAAGCGACTCCACGGTCCGGCGGTTCAGGCCGAAAACGTCGGGGACATAGGAGACGCTCACCTCCGGCGTATAAAGGCTGTAATTCTGAATGTTGGCATTGAGAGCGGGCGACAGGTCCTCCGCGGTGCGCGCGCGAGTGATCGCGAAGCTCCCCGTTACGCTGGGATAATAGTAGCCGCGCTGCGCAAGAACGTTCTCGCGGGCCACCAGCAGCGCGGCCTGCGCCGCCTTGATGTCAGGATTGGCCTTCAGCGCGCGCTCGATCAGATCATCGAGAGCCTGCGAGTGGAAGAGCGCCCACCATTCCCCCGGGATGTCTTTTCCATCCACGATGGTTTGCGCCTCACCTCCCGCAATCTTAGGAGTCGAGCTTGTATTGTTGATGGGAGACGGCGTGTAACCGCCGACATCCGGAGCCGCGGGCTTCTTGAAATTCGGCCCGACAACGCAACCGGCGCTGAGCAGCGACACGAACGCCGCAAGCGAGCCAAGCATGCGAAATGGTCGAGTGCGAAGTATCAAGAAAGTTCTCTAAGTCTTGCCCTTGATTCGCGAACCATCGATTCCACCGGTGTTTCGCCCAACAGAGCTCACCCTTCCGGTCACCACCGCGGGATTTGGGCTGCGGTGACGCACCATGTTCGCCGGCGCCGCCACCGGCCGGGCAGTGCTGGAGACTCGAACGTGCTGCGCGCCGCGGAGGGATTGACTCGATCCGGCGGCAGATTTTCCCGCAACTCCGATCCTGTCGGAGCGCACGGGTCGAAAATTCGCCCCAGCCCCCGGCCCGAGCTGCGGCCGAAGACGGGCATTTTGTGTCGAGTGAATTGCAGCGGTGGCGTGCCCGCGTTCCATGTTCGGCGTAGTGACGCGGTGGGAAGGCAACTGGCCGTCAGGTCCATTTGCACGGCTGGCTCCACTGACGGACGCCGGGGCATGGGAATTGTCCCGCGCGTGGCCGTTCGAGTTCGCGACCGTACTCTTTGCGGAGGTCTGCCCGGCGGCAGAGTCGGCAGATTGCGCAAGGACACCGCCGTGGCCGAACTGCGTCACCATCAGGACCAGAACCAGCAGGCAAAAGTTCCTCACAGCGGCTGCACCTCCCTCGGAAGGTCCTTCCTCCGGCCGAGAAACTCCACCTTGATCGAAGGCACAACAAGCAGCAGCATAATGGGGCCGAGAAACATGCCGCCCACAATTACCGTGGCGAGCGGCCTCTGCACCTGACTTCCAATTCCCGTGGAAATCGCCGCCGGAAACAGTCCGATGCAGGCGGAGAGGCTGGTCATCAACAAGGGGCGCATCCGGGTGGATGCGGCATGGAACATGGCCTCCACGGGTGTGCCGCCCAACAGCAAAGCCTCCTTGTAATACGTAATGATCAGGATTCCGTTCATGACGGAAACACCAAGCAATGAAACGAAACCGATCGCTGCAGAAATGCTGAATGCCAGGCCGGCAACGTAAAGCGCCAGAATCCCGCCGGCAAAGGCAAAGGGAATTCCCAGCAAGGCAAGCAGCGATTCCAGAAGCGAATTAAACATTCCGTACAACAGGCCGAGAATCAGAATGAGCGTGACCGGCACAACCACGGCCAGCCGCGCCTTGGCAGCCTGAAGCTCCCCGAACTCGCCTGCCCAGACCATGCGGTAACCGCTGGGCAGTTTGACGTTCTTCGAAATTCGTTCCTGCGCCTCCGCAACCGTGCTGCCCAGGTCTCGTCCTCGCACGCTGAACTTGACGGGGATGAACCGCTGCACTCCTTCGTGATAAATCCACGCCGCGCCGGTATCCAGGGAGATGTCGGCCAGCTCACTTAAAGGGATATAGGCGTTGTCCCCGCCGGCGGTTTGGTAGGCCACCTTGATGTCGCGGATTTTGTCCACGCTATCGCGGTATTCGGGAGTGTAGCGGACCGCCAGGTCGAACTGCCGGTCGCCCTCAAAGACGGAAGTTGCGATGGCGCCGCCCAGCGCGGCCTGCACCACGGAGTTGATGTCGCCGGAATTCAGCCCGTATCGTGCGGCCTTGATGCGATCCACCTTGATGTTCAAGTTCGGCTGGCCGAGAACGGGAAAAATGCCCAGGTCCGTCACTCCGCGGACCTGCGTCATCTGGTCGCGAACCTGCTCGGCGAGTTCGGTGAGAGTTTTAAGATTTGGACCAATGATTTTGACGGAGTTTGAACCCTTGACTCCGGAGACCGCCTCCTCAATATTGTCCTGAATATACTGCGAGAAGTTGAAATTAACGCCGGGAAGCTCGTTGTCAAACTCCCGCTGAATCTGACTGGTCAGTTTGTCCTTGTCTAAACCTTTGGGCCATTGGTCGAAGGGTTTGAGCGGCACAAACAGTTCGACGTTTGAAAAGGGAGCCGCGTCGCTGCCGTCATCCGGCCTGCCATGCTGGGAGACCACAGTAATCACTTCCGGATGGCGCAGCAAAATCTCGCGCATTTTCCGCGTTGCTGCCTCCCCATCCTGAAGGGAAAGAGTCATGGGCATGGAGGCGCGAATCCAGAAATTCCCTTCTTCGAGGTGGGGGAGGAATTCACTGCCCAGCCGGGTCGTCAGTAGTCCGCACACCACCAGGAACACCACCCCGATAAGCGCCGCCACGGCTCGGCGCCGGAGCATAATCCGCAAGGTGGGGTCGAAGATGCGGTGCAGCGCGCGGACGAGAAGGGTTTCAGCCTCCTTGATTTTCTTGGGCAGCAGCGTCGAGGAGATGACGGGGGTGATGGTGAACGTAGCAATCAGGGCGCCGACCAGGGCGTAACCGTAAGTGCGCGCCATGGGACCGAAGATCTGCCCTTCCACGCCTTGCATCGTGAAGAGCGGAACGAAAGCAGCGACGGTGATGACGGTCGAAAACAGCACCGCCTTGTCAACTTCGATGGCGCTGATCAGAATCAGACGCAACCGGTCCGTCCACCCGTGAACCGGCGAGGCATCTGCCGGCGAACGCGTGGGATCAGGCCCCCATTTCCCTTCCGCCAGTCTATGGATCAGGCTCGTTCTTTCTTCGGGGTCGAGCTGAAATGTGCGATAGATGTTCTCGACCAGGATTACCGCCGAGTCCACAATGATGCCGAAGTCTACAGCGCCCACGGAGAGCAGGTTGGCGCTTTCACCTGAAATCACCAAAATCATGACGGCGAAGAACAGCGCGAACGGGATGTTCAACCCCACGATGATGGCGCTGCGCAGATTGCCAAGAAAGATCCATTGGATTAGAAAGACCAGCAGGCACCCGAAGATCAGGTTGTGCAGTACCGTGTCGGTAGTGACTTTCACCAGGGTCGAGCGATCATAATAGGGCACCACGTGAACGCCGGGCGGCAGGCTGCCATCGTGATTGATCTTTTCGATGGCATCTTTGACCTTGGGGAGCATGTCGGAGGTTTTTTCCGTCCGCCGCATGACCACGATGGCGCCCACGACATCAGGGTCATTGTCCTTGCCCAGAATCCCCAGGCGCGGCCGGTACCCCACGGAAGCTTTTCCGACATCGCGGACGAGCACGGGCACGCCGTTCGACTGCGCCAGAACCACGTTTTCGATGTCCTCGACATTGTAGCCCTGCCGCAAATCGTCGTTTCCGCCGTCATCGATCAAGCCCACGCCGCGGATGTTGATGGACTGCTGGCCGATGCGGATTTCACGCCCGCCCACGTTGATGTTGGAGTTGCTGAGCGCCGTGAGGATCTGGGGAACCGTAACGTTGTAGGCTTCCAGCTTGTGCGGGTCCACCTCAACCTGGAATTCCTTGGTGGGGCCGCCCCAACTGTTCACGGCGGCGATGCCGGGAATAGTCAGAAGGCGGCGCGCCACGATCCAGTCCTGCACCGTGCGCAGATTGGTGATGCCGAAATGCGGAGGACCGACGACCTGGTAGCGATAGATTTCCCCCGTCGAACTATTCGCCTGAATCGTCGGCACCAGGCCGCCCGGCAAGTTGACGTTCTGCTGCATCGCCACGGAGGCCTGGGCATATGCAAAGTAATAGTCCACTCCGTATTTGAAGCTGACGCGCACAAATGACAGTCCATAAAACGAGGTCGAGCGGATTACATCGATGCCCGGCGTGGTGTAGAGGCCAATTTCCATGGGGATGGTGTAGTAACGCTCCATCTCCTCGGCGGAAAGGCCCGGCGCCTGGGCGGTAATTTCCAGAATCACCGGCGTGGGGTTGGGATACGCCTCAATGTTGAGCATTTTGAAGGCGACAAACCCGGCGGCGACGAACATAAATAGGCCCAGCACCACAATCGGGCGGCGGCTCAGGCAAAAGGCGATGAGGGCCTTAAACATTGTGAATCTCTTCTAAAAAGTAGGGGCGGCCCTTGTGGCCGCCCTGCAAAGTCCGCTGCGAGGTGGGCGTGGAGCCCGCCTGGGCAACCACCAGGGTTGCCCCTACGTCAATCGCTCGGCGGCGCTTCCCACAGATTGCTCAGAAACACCGCGCCGTCGGTCACGGCCAGCTCCCCGCGCTGCAATCCGTCGAGGACCTGCACCTGACCGTCGCGCCGGAGACCGGTCTTGATGATGCGTTGAACAAAATGGTGGCGGTCAGCCGTAACCCAGGCGATCATCGTCCCATCCGATTCGCGCACCACGCCGTTGGCGGGCAGGGCGGTCGATTCCACCGGCCCGCGCACGCGTATAACGAAATTCGCGAGCATTCCGGGGTGCAATTCGTCGTTCGGGTCGGCAATCTCGGAGCGGATCGTCACGCGATGCGTATCCGGATCCACGGTCTCGTAGATTTTGGAAACCTTTCCGGTAAACACCCGGTCGGGGTAGGAAATCACGCGCACCTGCACGGGCTGGCCCAACTGAAATAGCGGAATCTCGCTCTCCACCACGTTGGCGAGCATCCACTTCTTGCTGACGTCGGCCACGGAATATGGCGCGGGCAAGTTGCCCGGCTGCACCAGCCACCCCGGCTGGGCGTTCCTGGCGGTGATTTTCCCGGAGATGGGGCTGAGGACCACCAGGGCGGGATCGATTTTGCGCGAGGCGATCATCGCGTCGATTTCGGCGTCGGTCTTGCCGAAAACACGCACTGCGTCACGCGCGGCCTTTAGAGCGCCCTCGGCGGTTTGCTCGTCGGAGGTGGCCTGCTCCTTTTCGCGCTCGGCAATTCCGCTCAAGCCCTGCACGCGCTGAAGCTCCTTATTGGTCAGAACATACGTGGCCGCAGCGGCGATCAGGTTTGATTCCGCCTGAATCAAGTCAGGGCTCTTCAGAGTGTAAAGAGGCTGGCCCTTTTGAACCTCCGCGCCCAGTTGTGCGAGAGTTTCAATGATGGTTCCTTGATAGTCAGGGAAAACTTGCACGGAAAGGTCTTCGTCGTAATCGATGCTGCCGACCGCTTCTTCTTCAACGGGAAATTCGTAGGTCCCCACCGGTGCGACTTTGATGGCGTTCAACTGAGTCGGCGACAGGTCCACCGACGGCTCAACGGGAGCTGATTTCGCGGCAGACTCAGGAACCGGATTATTGCTGGGGGCCTGCCCTCGGCTGTGCCCTGACTCCGACAGCACCACGGCTGCTATCACGACTCCTGCGGCCACCAACACCCCGGCGAGTTTTTTGTTAACGCGCATCGGAACCTGCATTACTTTTCTCGGACCCTCAGAGGCGTTTGAGCATCATCGGGGGGTCTCTACGACCGCTTCAACGTGTGTCGAGGCTCCCTGGCAGTGGGTCCATGGAATTGCCTGTGCTGCGGTCTCCCTTCCATGCGACCGCTTGATGGTGCATCGTCCGGCAAATTGCGGCAGACATAAATTGAGGCTGCAATCCGCGTCGCTCCTTACAGAATAAGGCTTTAGCGTCATAATCATCCAGATATCTTACAGGTTTTCCAACCTATCTTTTGGACGCAGAATGAATCCCATAGGTTTGGCGTGACGTCTGATATTTTGCCGGAAATAACCCGCCCGGCTCTTTGTTGCTGCCGCACCAAGGATAAGCGCTCACCCGTGAGGAAGGTATAATAAAACTACAAGGAAATCGTGAATGTGAAAAAAACCGCCTTTATTGATGAAGTAATCGATCAGAGCGGGAGTGATATGGGTAGGAAGACACATTTCCGCAGGCGTTTATCTTTCGGCCGCAAAGGGCTATCTTTCGGCCAGCCGGGATCCCTGACAGGCGTTGGATGCGCTATAAGTTTGATTTGACGCCGGGATAGGACAGTTCTGAGATGCTTTTTTTCTTCCACAGATTAAGCCGCCCGCAACTTCTGATCATCGCCGCTGCCATTATCCTGACCGTGGCGCTGATTGACTGGCGCGTCGAGCTGAATGCTTCCTTCGGCTTCCTTTATCTTTTCCCGATGTTGATCGCGGGGAGCTGCCTGCCGCGCTGGCAACTGGCGCTCCTGGGGGGACTCTGTACCTTCCTGGCTGAGCGTTTTGCGCCCTTTCCTTGGGATCCGGCCGCGGGCGTGCCGCGCGACGTCTTTATGTTCGCGTCTTACTTCGGCACAGGCCTTTTTGCCTTCGAGTCCGCGCGCAACCGGCGGCTGAGCGAGCAGCACGTGCGTGAGGTGGAACAGGAATCGGATTTGCGCCGTGACGCCGAGCAGCAGTTGCAGGCGCTGATCGAAAGCAGCCCGGCGGCGATTCTGACCGTCGATTCCTCCGGTAGAATCCTGATGGCCAATCAAGCCGCGCACCTTCTGCTGGGGTTTGAGCCGGGTACGTTGTGCGGTGAGCCCATCCGGGAATTCGTGCCCACTCTGGCGCGTGTTCCCTTTGCCGATGAATCCACTCCGCGCTTCCGAACCGCGATGCAGTGCAGCGGGCGCAGCCGCGAGGGGAACGACTTCATGGCCGACGTCTGGTTTTCCACCTACAAGACCAGCGCCGGGCCGCGACTTGCCGCCATGCTGGTGGACAGCTCTGAGACCCTTCGCGATGCGGAGGAGTCGAGTTTCCACCACTTGATCGCAGCCTCGCGGCTGGCCGTGGGGGCCGTTTCGCACGAAATTCGCAACGTGTGCGGCGCTATTTCGGTGGTTTATGAAAACCTCTCGCGCCGCGGCGAGCTGAAGGGCAACGAAGATTTTTGCGCTCTCGGCAGCCTGGTGGAAGGACTCGGAAAAATCGCCACACTCGAGCTGCGGCAAAGCGCCGGAAGCGATGATTTGGCGAGCGTGGACCTTGACTCGGTCCTTGGCGAACTGCGCATCGTGACCGCGCCGGATTTGCGCGATTCGGGCATATTGATGCGCTGGCACGTTCCCCAAGGCTTGCCGCGAGTGTGGGGCGAGCGGCATAATCTCCTTCAGGTGCTTCTGAATCTCACGCGCAACAGCCAGCGCGCCATGCAGGACCAGGAAGTGAAGGAGCTCCGCGTGAGCGCATGCGTGGAAAACGGTCGCGTGGTGGTGCGGGTGCGCGATACCGGCCGTGGCGTCTCCAATCCCGAGCGGTTGTTTCTGCCCTTTCAGGAGGGCGCGGAGTCCACGGGCTTGGGGCTCTACCTTTCGCGCGCGCTCGTCCGATCGTTTCGCGGCGACCTGCGATACGAGCCGGGCCCGCCCGGATGCTGCTTCGCGCTGGAGCTGATGCCCTCGACAGCCGCGGGTGAAGAGGAAGGGGCGTAGCCACCCATGGATAAGATCAGGATTCTGCTGGTGGACGATCACGCACTGTTTCGCGAGGGCTTAAGGCGCCTGCTCGAGGGCCAGACCGACCTCGAGATGGTGGCCAGTTGCGCGACCGGTGATGAGGCCGCCCAGGTTCTGCGCGAGAAACCCATCGACCTTGTACTGCTCGATTTCGACCTGGGAAAAGAGCGCGGCTTTGAGTTCATTACCCACGCCCGAAGCGCGGGTTTTAGGGGCCGATTCCTGATGGTGACCGCCGGCATGAGCGATGCGGAATCCGTCCATGCTCTCGACATAGGCGTGGGCGGAATCTTTCCCAAGCACAGCTCGCCGGGTGTCCTGACCGAAGCGATTCACAAAGTAATGGCCGGAGAAACATGGCTGGATCAGGATTCAATCCGCGCGCTGGTCGAAGCCTCCAAACACCCGGGCCGCCCCGTGCCCGTGAAGGCGTTTACAGAAAGAGAAAGACAAGTTCTGCAAGGTGTGTTCGAAGGGCTCACCAACAAGGAAATCGGCGCCCGCCTGAGCATTTCGGAAAGCTCCGTCAAAGCCGGCCTGCAACAATTGTTTCATAAGACCGGCGTGCGAACCCGCAGCCAGCTCGTCCGCATCGCGCTGGAGCAGCGCCAGGCCGGGCGGAAGTGAGCAAGAATTGCGAACCCGTCAAGGATAAGGCCGAGCGGCTGGTGGAAGACTTCCCCACTGCGGGCATTAAGTGCCATGGGAGGAGTTGCATAAGGATGATGATGGCGGATTGTGGGGTGCGTTGTCGCCTGCTATTTCACCCTTTGACCCTTGATCGTCTGCGACTGGTGGGCGCCCTTCATGGTGTGAATCAGGAATCCATCGGCCCCCGGCAGCCACACTTCAGCCAGAACGTAATCGGTGACGTACTCGGTATACGAGGGGGCAAAGTTGCCGACTGCGTCGATCACAAGCTCGGGCTCTTCATGCGGGGGGTTCGGCTGGGGCAGCCGCCGCGTGAACGCAATTTGAAATTCCTTGCCCGTTGATTCCTGCCGCAGCGTTAGGTGTCCATCATCCTTTTGCGCGAATCGATATTCGCCCCTGGGAAGTTTCAGTTCGCCCGCCTGGAACGGGTTGGGAAACTTAAAAGTAGCCTGTGCACGGGCCGGCCGCGCTCCCGTAAGCAGCGCGAATGCGGCGACCGCGACAAGGCACACGGACTGGCGCCTCATGGTGATTGCTCCTCTCGCGGAAATTTGCCTACTCCCTCAGGCGTACCAGTCCTGCGGCGTGCTCTCGCGCGACGCCTGCGTGGACGGCACTCCGTTCTTCATGGCGTCTTCCATCGCGCCAACAAACGTATCGATCTCCTCGAGCGTGGTGTAGATGTTCGGCGACACGCGGAGGCATTGATAATCGAAAACCTGATTGGGCGGCGCTCCGCCCACGAGCGGGACGACGATAATCCGGTACTTTTCCATCAGGAATCTCGCCAGGTCGCGGACGTCGATTCCTTCGATATCGACCGCGGCCACGGCCCACGCCTGCGGTGGATCGTCGAGGTTGGTGAAAATCTTGATGCGCGGATAGGTCTTGAGTGCGTTGGCCCAGCGATGAGTCAGATAACGCAGTCGCGCGGCCTTGCGCGCTCCACCGATGGCCTGATGGTAGGCCAGGGCTTCGCCCAATGCGGCGCGAATCCCCCAGGGATGCGTTCCGATGGCTTCAAACTTGCGAATGTCGTCATCCTGCTGCTCGGGCGCGGCCTGCAGCGGCCAGAATTTCGGGATCATCTCCTTGCGCACGTAGAGCAAACCATTACCGATGGGCGCCAGCAGCCACTTGTGCAGGCTGACGCCATAGGCATCGCATTCCAGGTCGCGCAGTTTGAAGGGGAACTGCCCCAGCGCGTGAGCGCCATCGACGATGGTCACGATTCCCTTCGAGCGCGCCAGGCGTGAGAGCCGCGCGACCGGAAACATCTGCGCCGTCAGATTGGTGACGTGGCAGAAATGGAATACCTTGGTGTTCGGGGAGATGGCGTTCTCGAACCGTTGATAGAGATCGTCGGCGGTGGTGGGCACGGGAAATTGCAGCCGGTGCACCTTGATGCCGTCGCGCCGCATGCGCTGGTCCCAGGTGGTGAGCATGCGCGGATAGTCCTGCTCCGTGGTCACCACTTCATCGCCGGGCTTCAGGTCGATACCGTTCTGCGCGATTTGCAGGGACTCGCTCGCGCCGCGGGTGAGCGCGATCTCCTCCGGGTCGGCGCCGAATTCCTCCGCCATGCGCACGCGGATGGTCTGAATGCGGTCGGCAATGGGGCCCTGATAGAAAATTGGGGCCATGTTGATCATCTGGATGTAGCGGAATTCTGATTCCAGCGCCATGCGCGAGGTCGG